>CAXRBW010000001.1:0-3577 GCA_964228775.1 Pyrinomonadaceae bacterium
GAACTGCGACCACCTTCCATTCACCTTCGGTTTTCTGCATCAAAAGTTCAAACGTGTCCTCGGGGTTCTTGCTGCGAATCCTCGAAATCTCTCCTCTCGTGTCGAAATCGAGTTCGCGCATAAGACCGATTGCAAGCACCGTCGTCGGAATACCCTCCGACTGATGCGTGTTGTCGCGCAACATGGAGGGCAACATCTCTCCGATTTTCTCTTTGATGGCTGGTTTCAACGGGGTCACCAATGTCGCAACACCCTTTACGACGATTTCAGGTAAGCCTCTCCCGTAGATTTCGATGGCAGCTTCTTCGACCTGCGGGACGAAGTCATCGACCATGCGGTCGATGTCTATTCCTTTCTCAATAGTGCGACGGTCATCCTCATGGGCCGCCGTGACGAGCTTTGCAAGTGCATAGGCCGGTCCACGACTGATGTAGACAGCCGCGCCACCTGCAAACATCAGCACCACAAGCACGACAACGACGACTCCAATCAATCCAATCTTCAACTGACGGCTCACTTCTGCACCTCCGTGACACCGTTCACGGTCGCATCAATCCGACCGTCGGAAACTTTGATTGAAATATTGTCCCCTGATGACACATCACGCGCCTTCTTCACGACAACGCCAGCAGCATTCTGTGTTATTGAATATCCACGCGACAGCACCTTGAGTGGTGATAGTGCCTCAAGAGCAGCGACGGCGACGCCGAGCTGCTCCTGTTTTGCGCCGACGATTCCTGCCGCAAGCGTTCTCTGCGCCGAGTCGAACACTGAAACTTCCTTTCTCCTATTTGCAATGCCAAGGCGCAAGCGGTCGGCTGAAAGGGCATGTTTATACGCCTCGAAACGTCTTTCTGACTTTAGTAGAAGCGCGGCGAGCGAAGTTTTCATGGAACCGACAGAGGTGAATATTCCCTCTTTGAGTCGTGCAACGAAGTCTGGGAAGCAGGCAAGTGCCGGCGACGAGGTGGCACGAACGTATCTGCTGCGAAATCCAATCAATCTAGTCTCTATGCTTGCAATCATGATTCTTTCGGCATCGCCAATTGATTTACGAATCTCGGATTCACTTGAGGCGACCATTTCCGCGGCATTCGATGGCGTCGCTGCCCTCACGTCCGCAACGAGATCGGAAATCGTGTGGTCGATCTCATGGCCAACGGCGGAGATGACCGGAATCTCGGAAGCCCGAATCGCGCGCGCAAGATCCTCGTCGTTGAAACTCCAGAGATCTTCTTGAGAGCCCCCGCCACGACCGACGATAAGAACGTCTATCTTTTTGTCAGGCGGCGCCGCACTGCTGTACTCGTTCGCAATTCCAATGGCGCGCCGAATGTCTGCGGCAGCACCCTCGCCCTGAACCATCGCAGGAATCAACAGGATGTTGACGGTACTGCTCCTCTGAAGGATGACGCGAACAACGTCGTGAAATGCAGCACCGGTGGCGCTCGTAATCACTCCGACCCGGTGAGGCATCTTTGGAATTGGGCGCTTCAGTTCCGGAGCGAAAAGTCCTTCTGCACGCAACCTTGCCTCGATCTGCTCAAACGCGCGGCGCATTTCACCCTCACCAGCAGGCTGGAGGGAGTCGGCAATGACTTGATAGGCACCCTGGAGCTCATAAAGCGACAGCTTCCCGCGCACGCGGATCTTATCCCCGTTCGCCGGTCGGTACCTGAGTCGAATGTTTGTGTTCTTGAAGCAGGCGGCCTTGATCTGTGCCTTGTCGTCCTTGAGATTGAAATACCAATGTCCGTTAGTGTGGGCCGTGAAACTCGTCACCTCTCCCTCGATCCAAACGGAGGAATACATTCTCTCGAGGTCCCCCCTCACCAAGGCGTTCATCTCACTCACCGAGTATGGTTTCACCTCGGACTCGTCAAGAAGGCCATTGAGTAAAGATTGAGTCATGACAAACGGTGATGCACCTTAATCGAAAAACAGAGGAGCGGAGACCGAAGAAACTGATTGTGCGGGATCAATTCGACGGCGCAGCGACGCCTACCTTAACAAAAACATTTTCCCTGCGCACTTTGACCTTGGTGCGTGGCGATATCTTGCGCTCTCCGCGCACTGCATTCTCGGACCTATATGTGACGGTGTATGCGGTCCTCAGCTGGTTGACGATGTCATCGTATGCCAACTGTATCTCACCGAGCTTTCTTATCGGGTAATACACCCCGCCCGAAAGTTCGGCGAGCCTGGCGCCCTCCGCCTCGGCCTTCGATGTCAGCGACATGAACCTGCTGCGCAACGGGTCGATTCCCTTTTCTACATCCGACATGCGTGAAGAAACGATGAGGCCTGAAGGTACGTATAGCGGGTAAATCAGCGCGCCGCTCTCTTGTGTCGATCCCATCAGTGAATCAAACGGAAGAAAAGACTGGTTGTCGTCGCCGTCAGAGAGGACGACGATTGCCGTCCGCTCATTCTGGATTCCCTTCAGCTGGTCGGCAAGAACAAATGCCAAGGCGTCGTAATAGGCCGTACCACCTCCAGCATCGAAGGACTCGAGCGATTCTGCGAGCCGTCCACGGTCGCTAGTAAAACGCGAGATTACTTTCACATCGTCGTTGAAGATGACGATTGAAATGCGGTCCTTCTTATCCATCGTTTCTACGAAAGACAGTGCCGCGTCGCGAATGAAGTCGACATAGTTTTCAACACTTCCCGAAACGTCGAGGAGCAGCACAAGATCGAACGGCGCCGTCGTCTGCTCGACTGAGAGCACTTCAAGGCTTTCACCGGATTCAATGATTTCGAAATCATCCTTCCCTAGTCCGCCGACGGCGCGGTTAGCCGCATCAACCACCTGGAAGGTGACCTTCCTTACATCCGTCGCTGAACCTGGGCCCTTAGAAGAATCCTTCGCAAGTGACGGCTGCTTTCGAAGCGGCGGCAGTGTCTTCGCATACTCACCAAAATATTTCGGACTCGCACGACGAATGGCCTCGGTCAAAAGCGAGTCACCGCTTCTGACGATGGCCTTGGCGGCATTCGTCAGCGGCCTTTCGTTCATGTTCGACGGCATCAGGCCAGGTGCAACGTTTAAAAGCACGATTCCGCGCCCAGTCGAGAAATTGAGTGAGACCTCGTTGCCAGGTCTGGCGTCAGCGCCTTTGGTGTGGAAGCCATTCATTGTGAACCGGCCGGCGCGGCCTTCGCGAACTTCGGCGACCGTGAAATCACTCAAATATCTGGGCCGCGATTCCGTCCACAGAAAATCGTATCTGATGCTGTCGGTAGGTATGTCGGTCGCGATGGTACCCGTATCGGTCTCGACCCTCGCTGAAGCTATGGGTCCCGTGAGTTTGACCTCGCCCGCGCCCGTTCGCACCTTGATGAAGCAACGACTCGGCAACGACAGGTCGAGGTCGATTCTCTTGCTGGAAGGGGCCTTGACCTCGATCAGAATCCTGTCCCTCTCGCGCACCATCGAAATGTCAGAGGCGGTGACCGATTGCTGTGCCGATGAACTTGCGACGAGCGAAGGCACTGTTGAGGCCGATGAGTCCGATCTCGCAGTCACATGGACCTTGCCGTTCGGATTTATCACCTCGACGACGGAGCTCTGGGC
>CAXRBW010000002.1:0-4950 GCA_964228775.1 Pyrinomonadaceae bacterium
ATATCGCAAAGCGCACTCGTCATTGCCTTCGTCGTTTTCTGTGCCATCGGCTTTCTCGCGAGCAGTGTCGGAGTGGCGCAGACCGTTACGCCGACGGCCAAGCCCTCTCCAACGGCAAGTCCGACACCGGAAGAAGACGAAGGTCCAATCAAGATCGACACGGAACTCGTGAATCTCAGTGTGAGGGTCGTCGACCGAAACAACCGTCCGGTCAACAATCTGAAAGAATCGGATTTTAAGGTATTCGAGGACAACATCGAACAACGCATCGAATTCTTCTCACGCCTCGAGGTGCCGACGTTCTATGCGCTCGTCATCGATAATTCTGGTTCTCTCCGAATGCAGCTCGAGAAGGTCATCGATGCGAGCAAGGTCATCATTGGGACCAACCGCCCGGAGGATGAAACCAGTGTGATCAGGTTCATCAGCTCCGACAAGATTGAAATCACTCAGGATTTCACGAGTGAGAAGGGCCTACTCGAAGATGCGCTCGACAACCTTTATGTCGAGGGCGGGCAGACTGCCATCACGGATGCCGTCTATCTCGCAGCCCAGCGAGTTGATGATTACCAGAAGAAGCGGGACGGCGGTGACCGTCGCAGAAGAGCCCTGATACTCGTCTCTGACGGAGAGGATCGTGACAGTTTTTATCAGGAGGCGCAGCTCTTCGAGCTACTGCGCGAATCGGACGTGCAGATTTATACAATTGGATTCGTCGGTGACCTGAGCAACGAGGGCGGTTTCATCTCTAAGAGCCCACAGGCGAAGGCCAAGGCCTATCTCGAGCGCCTTTCTCAGGAGACCGGAGGTAAAGCCTATTTCCCCAAATCGATCGAGGAGCTGGGCGGCATTGCGCTCGACATAGCGGGTGAGCTCAGAACGCAATACTCAATCGGATATCTGCCACCCAACGACAAGGCCCCCGATGCATATCGGGCATTGCGCGTGACGGTCGCAGACGGACCTTCAAAAGAAAAGCGAATTGCCATCACGAGGACCGGAATCAAATACGACGCGAGCACAGGGTCTGCACCCACCCTTCAAAACACCCAGCAGAAAAGACCGTGACGCGGACAGACAGAATTTGAAGCAGAAAAGGGCAGGCTCAGCGCCTGCCCTTTCAATTTCCTCTGCTTCAAGATTATTCCGGTACCGATCCCGATATCGGCTTGCGTGTCGTCTCACCTGTTCCGAGCACTGGTATTCCACCGTCGACCTCGGAGTGCGGGCTCGGTATGACGTGGATTGATGTAACAGTTCCAATTTTTCTTGCTGCCGCCGCGCCGGCATCAACTGCGGACTTAACTGCCGCAACATCGCCGCGAACTATCGCAGTCACGAGACCGGCGTCGATCTTTTCATACCCCACAAGCGTCACATTGGCAGACTTAACCATCGCATCTGCTGCTTCCACCATCGCGACCATTCCGAGACATTCAACCATTCCAAGTGCCTGCATATTCACCTTCCTGATTAATTCAACGTAGATAGAGTGCCAACATGCTGAAGACTATCGCGAGCAACGAGATGCCAAGTGCCACTGTGACAAACCGTGCGCCAGGCCCGCTTTGATGCGGAAGCCATTCATATTCGACCTTTTCACGCATCGGCTTTCGGATGCGCCGGCCGAGCGAACCGCTTCGTGGTGCGGCCTCCTTGACTGCTTTGCGCGCTGTTCCGCAAGACGCGCAGAACTCCGCTTCTCCGGGCACCGGCCCGCATGACTCACATATCCAAGATTTGGTTGCAGTAGTCATCGCCTATCAATCACTTCGGGTACACGAACACGTCTTTTGATTCGCCGATGTCGCGGGCTGCAGGAGTTATTATCGCCTTCGGCTTCAAATAGATTTTCTCTCCCCTGTCGAGTGCGCGACGCACATCGTCCTCGCTAACGAAGTCGACCGGGTGGCCAGCAGCGCCGTGGTCGATCTGGTGAATCACGGTGCGGACGGGCTCCTTCGGCGAACTCGGGATTGAATGGGCGGTTGGAGGCACCTGCCGTGGCGGAGCACTCGACTTTTTGCCGATGAACCGATCGACTATCGCAGCAATGTCTTCCCGTCTGACATTCTTTGCTTGAGCACCCTTTGGGCCACCACTCGGGGCCGCCGCACCAACACTCACGCGCACGGAGGCAGCGGACTGACCGACAGGCTTCGTCTCGAAAGCGACGCGCTTGATGTCTAGCAGATGCAGAGGTGAGACGTTGTCTGACGTGACGTTGCCGCCCCACGAACCGCACCCGAGGGTCATAGACGGAGAAAGGTCAGTTGAAAATCCAATCGCACCGTGAGTCGTCGGTGAATTTATCACCACCCTCGAGGCGGGCATCTGTTCGCCGAATTCAATTGCCGCGTCGCGTGATCCAGTATGCATTCCCGCTGTGTGCCCCATTCCCCCAAATTGCAGAATTTCAAGACATCTCGCGGCCCCCTTGTCCAAGCCATCGACTTCGAAGAAGGCAAGAGTCGGAGAAAGTTTTTCGGACGACCATGGAAACTCGCGTCCCACCCCGGCGCAATCTGCGATAAGACATCTTGTGCCGGATGGTACTGATACACCCGCGAGCTGTGCGATATGTTCCGCAGAGCGACCGACGATCTTCGCATTAAGCGTGCGTTGGGGTGTGATGAGGACAGCACCGACCTTGACAGCCTCTTCCGCCGAGAGAAACCGTGCACCTTGTTTCGTGAATTCCTCGCGCAGCGCCTTTGCAATCGGCGCGTCAGCGACAACTGCCTGCTCAGATGCGCAGATTGTTCCGTTATCAAAGCAGGTTCCCGACAAGATATCCCTCACCGCTTTCGCGATATCGGCACTCCTTTCGACAAAAACCGGCACGTTACCAGGCCCGACCCCAAAGGCTGGCTTTCCGGATGAGTAGGCTGCGCGGACGAGGCCTATGCCGCCCGTCGCAAGGATGACAGCCGTCTTCTTGTGTTTCATCAACGCATCCGTTCCTTCAAGTGCGGAGCGTGTCAAGCACTGGACCGAGTCTGGGGGAAGGCCTTCCCTAACGCCCGCATCGCGCATCAGGCGCGCCGTCTCTGCTATGCATTTGACTGCCGAGGGATGCGGCGAAAGAACGATGGCGTTTCTAGATTTGATGGTGATGAGAATTTTGAAGATTGCGGTCGATGTCGGATTAGTGGAAGGTATGATTCCGGCGACGACGCCGCGCGGACTCGCAATCTCGACAACAGAACCTTTGTCGCTCACGACTCCGACTGTCTTCAATGACTTGAAGTGGTTCCAAACATCCTCGGCGGCGAAACGATTTTTCTCGCGCTTGTCCTCGGGTCGTCCAAAGCCCGTCTCCTCGCTTGCCATCCTGCCGAGTCTCTCGGCCTCGGCGAGTGCGGCACGTGACAGTGCTTCACAAATACGATCGACTGTCGCCTGATCGAATTTGGCGAGAGCAAGCCACGCACGGTGAGCCGTCTCAACGGCATCCCGCGCTTCTTGCTGTGAAGCCAGATCGACGTACTCGGACATAAAATGCGACTTAACCTAATCCTAAACTGAGAAGGCCCCGCGTGACAGGGACGCTGGGGCCTTTCAACAACTTAAACTCTTTGACGTTCGAATCCCTGTCGTTTACTTCTTGATCCCACCCTTCGGGAGCACTCGCTCAACCTCGGAGTGTGGACGCGGAATGACATGGACGCTGACGAGTTCTCCTACGCGCCTTGCGGCCGCGGCACCTGCATCGGTTGCGGCTTTGACCGCGCCGACGTCTCCGCGGACGAACACCGTGACGTAGCCCGCACCGATGTACTCCTTCCCGATCAGCTGAACATTGGCAGCCTTGACCATCGCATCGGCCGCCTCAACGGCACCGACAAACCCTTTGGTTTCGACCATTCCGAGAGCTTCGAGACTCATGTGTAAAGTTCCTCTTTTCTTTGGTTTGCGGACCCTAGGAGCCGCCCAATGAATTCAACGCCCTAAAATTAGCACGCAGAGGCCGTATTTTCAAGCGGAAACGGCCTCGGAAAAATCCTTGACACCACAAGTGGAAGTTGGCCATACTTCCCCCTCATCGCAGTTCAAAACCTTTTATTTTCGGGCCGTTAGCGGGTTCCGGACAACGTTTTATGGCGCAGAGCCTTGGACAAATGCTGAGAGAGGGGCGAGAGGCGAAAGGCTTGTCGATCCATGACGTCTCCGAACTGACACGAATCGCTAGTGAGTTCCTCTCGAGAATCGAGGAAAACGATTTTGCGGGCGTTCCCGGAGGAATATTTGCAAAGGGGTTTGTGAGGTCGTTTGCCCGCGCCGTCGATATCAGTGAGGAAGTCGCCCTTGGGGCATTTGCCGAACAGCAGCGCAGTGGCGAAGACGACACGGACTCGATCCAGGCGACTTGCAAGTCAGACCTCGCGAGGAGAGTGATTAAATACTCATTGCGTCTTGTTGCCGGACTTCTCGCCCTTGCCTGCGTAGCTCTCGTTGCCTATTACGCACTCAAGGCTGAAAGCCCTCTTGAGGCGCCAGCCCTGAATGCAAAGACGCAAGCACCAACCGAAATCCAACCAGCGGCAAAAGCGCCGATCGTAATCGAACCGACAGCGGTAGTCGAAAAACCAGTAAGGATACATCTCGAAATGGAAGCCGTCGGTGAGCGGACCGTGAGAGTCTGGCTTTCGAGCGATGGCGCTCCGAGGGAACTAAATCTTGAGCCCGGCACATCTTTTAAAATCGAGCCGAAGGAGAAAATAGACCTTGCTCTGAGGGCGAAAGATCGGGAAAATCTCGCTGTTACCGTAAATGAAATCGCAGTAGACCTGCCTGAAGCCTCTGGAAATCTGATTGAAGCCTTTCTAAGTCTCGAAAATATCGGTAGTACCCTGTCTGGAGGGCGTCTTGAAAAAGCAAGCAGCTCCTCAGAGGCTGCAGTAAAGCCGAAAATCCGAAATTCGGGGGCCTGGGTAAAGGCATCGGCCA
>CAXRBW010000003.1:0-10206 GCA_964228775.1 Pyrinomonadaceae bacterium
CACGAGAGTATTGTCGACAGATGGGCGGGGCTGAGACCTTTCGCTGGAAGGCCGGAACCAATTATCACGGCGGTCGGTGGTTTCGGCGGACTGATTGTCGCTAGCGGACATTACCGAAACGGTGTCCTGCTCGCACCTGCCACCGCCGAATTAGTGGTCGACCTCATTGCTTTTAGGGAGAATCGCTTTTCGAATTTTTTTGGAACTAAGGTGCATTGATGACTAGGACTGTGATTTGGATCCTCATCTTTTCTCTCTCTGTGATTGGTCAGACATTGAAGGCCGAAGATGGAGCTGGCATCCCGTCCGAGAAATCTGCAAAACGACTCTTTGAGGAAGCGCGGGACTTTGGAAAGCGTTCTGAAAGCAATCCGGCATCCGACGCCTTGCCCCCACGAGCCTCCAAGGTAGAGCGAATAGTCACCCAAAAGGAGTTTGCCGCAAATAGCGCCGCGCTCCTCGCTGCCCGCAAAGACCTGACTTTGACCGACCGGCACTATCTCGGGATGTTGTATTGGATTGCAGGCGACCTATCGAACGCGGAAACGAGTCTCTTAAGATCGCTTGCGGCAGCCGAACTCGATGCCGAGCAAAAGCAGCTATCGCGCTCGATCTTGGTCATCATCAATGCAAAGCAGAAAGACTTTGACGTTGCGGAACAATTGCTTTCCGCATTCTCCGCAGCAAAGCCTTTGAGAGCTAGTGATGCTTTCAGGTTGGAGTCTGAAATTTCAGTCGCCTATCAGGCGGTTGGAAACATCACGATGGCGATTCCCCACGCGGAAAAAGCGTTGAAGAGTGCGACAGCGATTTTCGCAGAGCAACGTATTAGTGAGACCGCCGTTGATCAACTTCTCGAGGCCGGGCTTCATCTTTTTGAATTGAACCAGGCCGCCGGAAACAAGAATAAGGCAGTTGCGGCTCTTGAGGAGCTAAGAAATTCAGCACAAATCGTTGAGGCGCCGGTGGCTTATTACCTTGCAACCGATGAGCTAGTTAAATATTTGATTGATATCGGAGAAAAAAACACGGCACTAAAGATATTTGAGGATGCACGAATCGGGGGAATCTCGGGCTTTCAGAACCAAGGTACTCGGGATGACCTAAAGCAGCGCCTTGACCGCAGAGAAATCCACTACTCACTCCTCGGAGAGATGCCTAACCCTCTAGTTGATGTCGTGAAATCCATAAATGGAGAAACAATCACGCTCGATCAACTCAAAGGCAAGGTCGTCCTCCTTGATTTCTGGGCTACTTGGTGTGGCCCGTGCATTGAGGCGTTCCCTACACTGAGAACATGGCATGAGCAATTCAATGGGGATCTAGAAATAGTCGGCATCACTCGTTTCTATGGATTCGCGGGCGCTAAATATGTCAATGCTGTGCAGGAATTCGAATATTTGAAATCCTTTGTCTCAGAGCAGAAAATCGATTATCGAATTCTCGTTTCCGATGGAATCGCCAATCAACTCCGTTTCGGTGCGATGAATCTTCCGACCGCAGTACTGCTCGATCGAAGCGGAAGAGTCAGATACATCGAAATTGGTACGAGTGGGTCACGTCTGATTGAACTACGAAAAAAGCTGGTGGAACTGATCGGTGAAAAGTGATTTGAGTCTTTAGGATAAGTCGATTGAGATGAATTCCGTGCAAGAAAACAGGTACGACCGCATAGCGACCGCCCATAATCGGATGATGAATATCAACGGCTACCGGCGGTCGGTGGCGAAGATGTTGGCGAGACTGGATCTTGGTTTGAGCAGGGACTCGCTCGTTCTAGATGCGGGCTGTGGAACGGGCATGGTGACAATCGGACTCAAGCTGTCCGGATTCGAACTAAAACAGATTGTTGCAGCCGACATCTCCATTAACTCATTGCGAATTGCGCGGGCCGAATTCAAAAAAAGAAAGGGCGAACAGGAGATGGCCCCATTGGGCGGCGACGTCCTCAACCTGCCGTTTGCCGACGACACTTTCAATCTAATCATCACATCGGGCGTCCTTGAGCACGTTCCGCTTGATAAGGGATTGGCGGAGTTGACCAGAGTACTGAAACCTAGCGGACGTCTGATTATACTTCCTGTCCGACCATCCATTCTGGGGCGACTGCTTGAATCGCTGTATAAATTTGAAACCTATCCGGTCGAGTCAGTCATTCATGCTGCGCGAAGGCATCTGATACTAAAGCAGACGTATGACTTTCCTTTTTATGAGCCAATCGGCTGGTCGAAGCTCGCGCTTGTACTCGAAAAACCGTAAATCGTAAGCATTCTCTGTTCGACAGTTTGGGCTTTGGAATCAAAATAAGTCAGACTTGAGCCAAGGACTCTAGAAAGATGAAATTTCACGAAAATATCCTCGGTGCGATAGGAAACACGCCTCTCGTCAAAATAAACCGCATCACCAAACAGCTCGGCATCAAGGCTCAAGTGTTCGCGAAGATGGAAAGTCTTAACCCGGGATATTCCGTCAAAGACCGCATCGGCATTTCGATGATCAACGATGCCGAAGAGAAAGGGATTCTCAAGCCAGGCGGCACGCTCATCGAAGCCACGTCTGGAAACACAGGAATCGGAATGGCGCTGGTCGCGGCGGCACGGGGGTACAAATGTACTTTTGTCATGACCGACAAGGTGTCAGTCGAGAAGCGTAGATATCTCAAAGCTGTCGGGGCCGAAATCGTCATCTGTTCCGCGGCGGCGAAATACGGATCGCCCGAGCACTATGTTTCAACTGCCCGACGCATCGCTCAGGAAACCCCGAATTCGTTCTATCCTGATCAGTACAACCACCCTGCAAATCCACTTGCACATTACCGAACAACGGGACCGGAAATCTGGCGTGATACCGAAGGGAAAATCACCCATTTCGTTGCGTCAATCGGTACCGGTGGAACCATTACAGGGACCTCGCGGTATCTGAAGGAGATGAATCCCGACATCAAGGTCATTGCAGGCGATCCGTATGGATCGATTTTCAAAACTTACAGAGAGACTGGTCAGGTGCCTGAAGCAACGCCCTATCTCGTCGAAGGTATCGGACAAAACGTAGTGGTCGGAAACGCTGACATGAAAGTCATCGATGAGATCATCAACATCACCGATCGCGAAAGTTTCGAGATGTCGCGCCAGTTGGGTCGCGTCGAAGGCATTTTCTGCGGAGGGTCGGCGGGGACGATATTTGCTGCTGCTATGAAGGCGGCGAAAAATCTTGATGAAAGCGCGGTTATGGTGTTCATCGTCTGCGACACCGGGGAGCATTATCTTTCCAAACATCACTCTGATGAATGGATGAAAGAGAAATTGATGCTCGAACCCCAGAAGATCACTGCCGGTTTGATTGTCGAAACAAAACAGTCGAGTGCACCCAAGGAATTGTTTTTCGCATCTCCCAATGAAACCGTCGGAGAAGTACTAGCGAGAATGTCCCAAAACGGTGTGACCCAGATGCCTGTCATCGACGGCAATGAATCCGTCGGATCAATAAGGGAAAGTCGCATGCTGGCGCGACTCATCGAAGACCGGAATCTTCTCGATGCCGAGGTTTCAAGTGTGATGGAGCCTGGATTCCCGGTCGTTGAATCGGATAGCCATTACGATGAGATTCGCAGTCATCTCAAAAAAGCCCCTGCGGTCCTCCTCCGTGAGTTCAATCGCATCACTGGAATCATCACGCGATCTGACGTGTTGGACATTCAAGCCTAAAGCAAATAAAAAGGGGCACCGATTTGAATCGGCGCCCCTTTTTTCCTTTCGATTGCAATTTATGGATGGGTCATTTCTTTCGGTACGACCCATTCGTCGAATTGCTCGGAAGTCAGAAGTCCCAATTCGAGGGCTGATTGCTTCAGAGTGATTCCCTTCTTGTGCGCATTCTTCGCTATCTTTGCGGCATTGTCATAGCCAATATGTTGATTCAAGGCGGTGACCAGCATCAAAGAGTCGTTAAGGTATTGCTCGATCCGATCTCGATTCAGCTCGATGCCTGATATGCAGAACTCAACAAAGCCCCTACATGCATCATTCAGCAGACGGACCGAATGAAGAAAATTATGGACCATCACCGGCTTGAACACATTCAGCTCAAAGTTGCCCTGTGATCCCGCGAAACCGATAGCGGCGTCGTTTCCCATCACCTGCGCCGCAACCATCGTGATTGCTTCACTCTGCGTCGGATTCACCTTACCTGGCATTATCGAACTTCCCGGTTCATTCTCAGGAATCGATATCTCTCCGATTCCACACCGAGGTCCAGAAGCCAACCAGCGGACGTCGTTGGCGATTTTCATCAAAGAACCGGCGAGAGTCTTCAGAGCACCTGAGGCATAAACGAGTTCATCGTGCGCCGAGAGCGCCGCGAACTTGTTGGGATGCGCTCGGAAAGGAAGTCCCGTGATTTTGGCAATCTCCGAAGCGGCTTTCTCAGCAAATTTAGGATGTGCATTGAGCCCTGTGCCAACGGCCGTTCCACCTATTGCGAGATCATAGAGGCCAGTCAAAGCCTGCTTCAGTCTTTCGACATCTCTTTCAATGAGGCTCGCCCAGCCTCCGAATTCCTGTCCGACGGTAATCGGGGTTGCATCTTGGAGATGCGTTCTTCCAATCTTCACGACGTCTGCAAACTCCGATGCCTTTTTTGCAATTGCATCATGGAGCAACTGGACTGTCGGAATGAGCGCATTCAGACGCTCGGCGGCAGCGATATACATCGCAGTTGGAAATGTGTCGTTTGATGACTGGGACATGTTGACGTCATCGTTAGGATGAATCGGGGCCTTCGAACCCATGATCCCTCCGGCAATCTCTATCGCACGGTTGGATATCACTTCGTTGGCATTCATGTTTGTTTGAGTACCACTCCCCGTCTGCCACACCCTCAATGGAAAATGCGAGTCGAGCGAACCTGCAATCACCTCATCCGACGCTTGGATAATCAGCTCGAGTTTAGAGCGCGTCATCTTCTCGGGTTTGAGCTCGTTGTTCGTGATTGCCGCGGCCTTCTTTAAAATGCCGAGTGCACGAATCATTTCTCGCGGCATGACATCGAAGCCGATGTCGAAATGGTGGAGCGACCGTTCGGTCTGAGCCCCCCAATATTTGTCGGCTTCGACATGAATTTCACCCATCGAATCCGTCTCTATCCGAGTGTTTCGACCAGAGTTTTCTTGGTGTGCCATATCGTAAAAGGGGCTGTCTGAGGCGGGTCCCTAACTGAATGATAGCACTTGGAATTGAGCCCTAAAAATCGTTAGTTGGTCGGGTTTTCCTCGTCAAACCCTGTATTAAAGGGCAAAAGGTTGACCTTGTTTGGCCCAATACATATAATTTCCGTTTCGGCTCAAGCTAAGGATTCGCCCTTTGGGCACGGGAGTTAATAATGAGTTACGCAATCATCAAGACGGGCGGCAAGCAGTTTGCCGTGGAATCGGGTCAAAAGCTCCGAGTTCCGTCAATCGACCAAAAAGAGGGCAGCCAGATAGATATCGAAGCGCTCCTCGTCGGTGAAGGTAAAGATGCCAAGGTTGGCAAGTCGAGCGTCAAGGCGACCGTGGTCGGTCATGGACGCGCTGACAAGATCATCGTTTTCAAAAAGAAACGTCGCAAGCAGTACAAGAGGACTCAGGGGCATCGTCAGGGTTTCACCGAAATCAAAATCGACAGCATCTAGAAATTGAGGTAATGGGTACAAAGCAGCGGTAATTTTGCGCTACTTTCCCAGATAAAAAGTATGGCTCATAAGAAAGGGGTAGGATCATCACGCAACGGTCGCGATTCAGCGGCGCAGAGACTCGGATTGAAAAAGTTCGGCGGGGAGACCGTGCTCGGTGGCAACATCCTTGCTCGCCAGCGTGGAACCAAGTGGAAGCCCGGAAAGAATGTCGGTCGCGGAAAGGACGATACTCTTTTCTCTCTGATCGACGGTGTGGTGAAGTTTGAGAATAAAGGCCAGAAAGGCAAATTCATCAGTGTCTATCCTTCGGGCGCCACTGAACTCGAACCGAAGGCGGCCTAAGACTTGGGGCAGTCAGATTTCAAGAGCACGCCATCATCGGCGTGCTTTTTGATTTCAGAACTAAGTCGGGATTGATTTTGGATGTTCATAGACCGCGCAAAAATCATGATCAAGGCGGGGGACGGCGGCAACGGTGTCACCGCTTTTCGGCGTGAAAAATTTGTGCCGCGCGGTGGGCCGTCAGGCGGTGACGGTGGAAAGGGTGGAAACGTCTGGATAGAGTCAACGGAGAACCTCAACACTCTCCTTCATCTCAGATACAACCCCGAGCATAAAGCGGAGAGAGGGCGACACGGCGAGGGCTCAAATCGTGCCGGAAGAGATGGGGACGACATAACGGTTCTCGTACCTGTCGGCACCCAGGTTTTCGACACCGCTTCGAACGATCTAGTTTTTGATTTCACCGAAGTCGCTCAACGCTTTCTCGCCGCAAAAGGTGGGAAGGGTGGATGGGGCAACGCACATTTTGCCACTCCGACGAGGAGGGCACCGAAGTTCCACTACACTGGGCGACCTGGTGAGGAGAAGGAGCTGCAGCTCGAACTCAAGTTGCTTGCTGATGTGGGTTTGGTCGGCTTCCCCAATGCTGGGAAATCGACACTCATTTCAGTGATTTCTGCGGCCAAACCAAAGATAGCCGACTATCCATTCACGACTCTTGAGCCGAATCTCGGGGTAGTTGATTTGGGGGATTTCAAAACATTCGTGGTGGCCGACATACCCGGATTAATCGAAGGAGCGTCGGAAGGCGCGGGCCTCGGTGACAGGTTTCTGCGTCACGTCGAGAGGACCAAACTGAATTTACATCTTGTGGATGTTTCCTCCCTCTCGGGTCGCGACCCTGTCGAGGATTATGAAGTCATCAATCGTGAGCTTGAAAACTATAGCCCGAGTTTGGCGCTGCGCCCCCAGATCATAGTTGCCACGAAAATTGACTCCCTCGATGATCCTGAAAGACTCAGCAGCCTCAAGGAGCGGGCAGAAAAGGATGGCCGCGAGTTCATCGCAATTTCCTCGGTAGCGAACCAAGGAACTAAAGAGCTTGTCTCGCTTGTGGCAAAACGATTGGACGAGATGAAGGGGTCTGGGGTGATTGACGCATCACCAATTGAGCTTTAATCTACGCCTGCTCCATTTCGAATGGCTGAAAAGATTGCATTCTACGGCGGCACCTTCGATCCACCCCACAAGGGGCATGTCGAGATAGCGCGGGCATTAACGGCTCGATTTTCTCTGAACCGATTCGTCTTCGTGCCTGCGAATCACGCACCACACAAGAAAGATAGGATTCCGACAGAATCGGCTCACCGACTTGCGATGCTTGCGGCTGCTTCCTCCGAGTTTTCGAACACCGAGATATCGACAATAGAGCTCGATGCGCCCGAAAGCCCATATACCTTTGAAACCCTCGCTAAACTTAAAAGCCTCCATCCTGGAAAGGTTCTGTTTTTCGTGATGGGTGCTGACTCTTGGAACGACATTGTCGGTTGGAGGCATTGGGAAGAGGTTCTGTCCACCATCAATGTCATCGTCGTGACCAGACCCGATTATGAGATATCAACGGACCATGTGACGGATGCGATCAGATCTCGGATCAGGGACGTGCGGGGAGCCGTCGAGGTGCCCGAGTCGTCACCCGACTCCCAGCTTATTTTTTTGACTGACGCGGTATCGATACAGGTTGCAGCATCCGCCATTCGTGCAAAGATCCAGTGTGGAGATGTCAGCTGGCGTAGTGACGTGGGTGAAGCGGTTGCAAATTACATAGAAACACATCAGATTTACAAGTAATGGAAGAAACAAAGGAAAAGGTTTTGCAGCGGGAATCGAAGGGGGACAAAGTCGGTGTTGGACCGATTCCGTTCGAGTCGATTGATCCGCATGTTCAAACGGCCATCAAAAGCGCTGCCGAGAAGAAGGCATTCGACATAGTAGCGCTCGATCTGAGAGAGATCGCGAGTTTTACCGAGTACTTCGTCATCGTCAGCGGCGGAAACCAGCGACAGGCTCAGGCGATTTCGGATGAAATTGAAGAGCAGTTGAGAAAGGATGGGGTCAAACCCGTACGCATCGAGGGCTTTCAGACGGCAGAGTGGATCTTACTCGACTTCGGTGACTTCGTCGTCCATGTGTTCGATAAAGATGCACGTGGATTTTATGATCTTGAGAGATTGTGGCGCGACGCCGGGCGCGTTTCCATACCTTCGGACATCTGAGGAAATCGATGAAGTTTAAATTTATCTGGGTCGGCAAGACGAAGGATAAGAATTGGAGGGCGTTGCAGGAAGAGTATCTGTCGCGCCTTTCCCATTTTGTCAGGCATGACATAGTCGAAATAAAAGATGGGGGAAAGGAGTCGGAAGGCAACCGAATAATTGAACAGCTGAATCAAAGCAGCCTGGTGTGCACTTTGGAAGTGGGTGGCACGGCGATTTCCTCTCACGGACTTGCCTCTTGGATTGAAGACTGGCAAAACCGTGGATTGAAAGAAGTCACATTTGTCATCGGTGGTGCAGACGGACTTGATTCAAAGGTTTTGGAAAAATCAGATATTGGTTTATCCTTATCGCTTCTTACTTTGACCCATGAAACTGCAAGGGTCGTTTTGGTCGAACAGTTGTATCGTGCATTCACGATAATTAAAGGTTTTCCATATCAGAAATGAAGGCTGCGCAGAAAAAACAAATCAAGAAGAGGCTGCTCGAAGAGCGGGATGCGATTCTCACCAAGCTTCAGGAAAACGATCTCTCAATTGATAATTCTGAGACGCCGGATCCTGTTGATCTTGCCGTTCGCAACTATTCAAAGAATGTGATGCTCGCTGTTTCTGAGAATGAAAGTAAGCAGTTAGTGCTGATTAACGAAGCAATCGAAAGACTCGACACAAAATATTTCGGAGATTGTCAGAATTGTGAGGAGCCGATAAACGAGAAGCGCCTCGAGGCGGTCCCTTGGGCCCGTTACTGCCTGAAATGTCAGGAGCTTGTCGAACAAGGAATGATCGACGACGAATAGAAACAATTAAAACATGTCTGATTGAGAAGAGGCTTCAAAAGCCTCTTTTTTATTTATGCTCGAGACCCTCAAAAACATTCTGGATATTTTCATCGTGCCGATTGCGCCCGCATATTGCGGGCTCTGTGGTGAATGTATCGATTCCCTTTCGCTTGGTAAGGCCTGTCGCGGGTGTTGGTCTTCGACAAGAATCTTCAACGGTGATGAGGCACTCTGTCCCAAATGCGGGAGATACCTCGTAGGGCGAAGACTTTCCTTGGTGTCGGGCTGCAGATTATGCCGAGGTCATCATTATGACTCCGCAATCTCATGCGGGATCTATGAATACGGATTGGCGGACTCGGTGATCCATCTGAAGACTGAGAGTCACATTCCTGGAGCACTGCGTACAGCGATAGAAAACCGGCTAAATCAGAGTCAGGAAATTGTCGGCGACTTGTTGATTCCGGTGCCACTATCTCGTGGGAGATTTTTTGAGCGTGGATTCAATCAGGCCGAAGTGATTGCAAGACTAGTTGGGCACATCTCATCAAAGGCCGTTGATTCAAAATCCCTAATCCGCCGAGGCAATACTGGGATGCACAGAGTTGCCATGGACCGCACAGCGAGGAACAAATCGGTTGAAGACATCTTCAGTGTCGTCAGGCCAAAGATGATTGATGGCAAACATGTGACTCTAATTGATGATGTGCTGACGTCGGGGGCGACACTCTCAGCCTGCGCCGAAGAATTGAAGAAAGCTGGTGCGAGCAGAGTGACTGCTTTCACAATTGCACGCACAAGATAATCGGGAGAGCTGGTAGCCTATCACCTCACCAGTATCCCGGGCAGGGGTCTGTCGGTGGAGATGCCGATGCTTGCGGCGTCGACCAGGCTGTTGGTCGAGCGGAAGACGTACCAGGTTCCTGTCGAGGGGCGGTAGACGGCGGCATCGGCCTTGCCGTCACCGTCGAAGTCGCCTGGTGTCGGGATGTCGGTCGATGCCCCGAACGGGAAGGCGTAGTAGCTGAAGTCCTCGCTTTTGAGGACGTACCAGTAGCCGTTGCCCGGGCGGTAGACGGCGATGTCGGCCTTGCCGTCGCCCGTGAAGTCGGCAAGTGCCGGCTTGTCGGTCGAGATGCCGAACCCGATGGCGCCGTAGGCCCCGGGGGTTCCGCTCTTGAGGTACCACCACTCGGC
>CAXRBW010000004.1:0-2240 GCA_964228775.1 Pyrinomonadaceae bacterium
GATTATCTGGTGCGTCGGCGCAACAGGCGGAGTAAGGAAACCGTGATTTCCCGCCTGAAACTTCGAGAAATCAATGAATATCCGTCGAGATTCCGCCTCTTTCAAGTGCGGCTCGAGTCGCACTCGCAATCAAAGAGCGAACCTGTTCTGGATCGCGGAACTTTCGATACTTAGAATCGTCGCCCGAAAGAGCCGACTCTCCGGACGCATCCACAAAGACGATTGCGAAAGGATGGAAATCTCGGAACATGACGTTGCGGTAGCCTTCACGGAGGCCTGCTGAAACAGTCGGGTCATCTGATGCTCGACCGTTGATAAAAATGAATTGGCTTTTAGGTGAAGTTCTTCTCTCCCGCGGCGTCGAAATGAAACCCTCGATTGACAGACTAGCGGAAACCTTTTCCTCAATCCGCAGCAGTCCTTCGGCGAGCTCGCGGCCGAAAAGCTGAAAGACTCTCTCCTTGCGGCTCCGGGCCGGACTCAGCGAAATCAGCTCCCGCCCGTCATTCAATAAACTGAAGGAGATTTCGGGACGGAGGAGCGACGAACGGGTGACCGCATTTTTAATGCGATGTACCTCAGTCGCACCTGATTCCACAGGTCGCCTGTTCGATGGAATATGACTGTACAAATTACGGAGCGTGACGCTGACTCCAGCGGTTGTCCGATTGGTGGGCACAAACTCACGGTCGTTGGTCTTGATAATTAGAATCTCAGCATGGCCCTCGGCTGACCAACTCCTCACCTCGACTTCAGCCACATCCGCAATTTTAGCAAGCCTGGTAAGCCTGGCCAGTGAGCTCTGGATCTGATCGGTTCCGAGCGGGCTCTCACCGTCATCGGTGACGCGCATCAGCCTTCGCCCGCCGTATTCCGTCTCGATGCGGATCTTCGTCGCACCGGCTGAAATAGAATCCGCAAGGAGCACCTCCAAGATCTGAGCGAGCCCCTTAAATGAAACCTCTCCGCAATCCGCCGTCACGGACGGTGCGGCTAAACCTGCACTGTCATCCATCGATTATGTATTTTCTGTCGGCAGCGCCTAGAGAAGGACGATGCGGTGACCCTTTTCGTCGAGGTCGATTGACTCGTACAACCAATCGATAAAGGATTCGCCGTAGCGATTGAGGAAATAAAGAACGTTAACCGAGCGTTCCTGCAGGTGATTATTCGGGAAAAGCGTGGTGAACATGGTCTCGACCTGAGTTCTCACTTCACCGTCCTTTCTCATCTGTGCGTCATGGAATTTTTTCCTTATCGCATCTAGATGGTAATTGATCTTACGCTTTCTTCTTGCAAGATTGTCGCCCAAAGTTTGATCAAGCCCGAGGACCTCGCTCTCGATACGGGCGAATTCCCTTTCAATCGCCGCTGCGGCATCGTCGATTTTTGCAGCGCCATCCTTGTTGAGGTGGGATTCGACCAATTTCGGAATCATGGAATCGATACCAGAAAATAGATCCGTCAGTGCGAGTCCATATTTCTCCAACGTCTTGCGATGCTTCGGTTCGATGACGGTGAAGCTCTGCCGATGAAGAATCGGCGTCACGGGTCGGTCTAGGACCCTGTAAACTTCTGCACTCTGCGCAAAATAGGCAATTTCTGCGGCACCTCCGAAATATGTCACGGTTGGAAGCAGGAAAACCTGGATCACGGATCTGAGCGTGACGCTCGGACTGAAGTCAGATGGCTCGTCCTCGATCATCTTAAGGATTTGGTCGAGTGGAAACTCGTGGCTGTGGTCTTTCGTCGCGACCGTATCGTCACCGCTTCGCCGTAACGCTTTTCTCGCACCTTCGGGGTTCTGCCAAAACAGTGGGAAATAGTCCTCGCCTATGTGTACTTGGGCATGATACCCGGCCTTCTCGAGCTCAGCGCTCCTCGCTCTCAATGCCTCAACCACGTTCCCTGCACGTTCAGCGGCACGCCGATACATCGGAGCCGCAAGCCGCTTGATCTCGGTGTTGAGTGGGCAAAGCACGATGATGCCGAACTTTCCAAGAAGCCTCATCAGCATTTTCGCGAACGCATCGCCAAATTTTTCACCAGGGCGCCACGTGGAGGAAAGAATTTCGGAGATCCAAGGTGAATGTTCGGTGCCTTGCATTTTTGACATCATCTCGAGAGCCTTGGCCGAGACGGAATCATCTAGTGGCATATTACCGACCGGAATTCCCGTTGCCGTCGACGATGCAACCGAGATGGGTGTGAGCAAACCCGTTTTCGAGATTACTGCCGTC
>CAXRBW010000005.1:0-2670 GCA_964228775.1 Pyrinomonadaceae bacterium
ACGGTCTCAAGGCCTACGGGGCGGGACTTTTGTCGAGTTTCGGTGAACTCGAGCATGCATTCTCGGACAAGGTCGAGCGGCGCGAATTCAAATTAGAAGAGGTCATCAACCACGACTTTTCATACTCCGACATGCAGAAGGTTCTTTATGTCGTCCCTTCGTACGCCTATCTAAAAGAGGTGACGGAAAAATACATCTCTTCGTTTTAAATTTCGGAAACAGCATTTTTATGTCAGCAAACCCACTCGGATTAAAGAAGATACATCACGTCGAATTCTATGTCGGCAACGCGAAACAGGCCGAGTTCTTTTATCGGAAGGCATTTGGATTTTCACGTGCCGCCTACTCAGGACTCGAGACAGGTAATCGCGAAACGACCAGCTATGTGATGCGACAGAACAGGGTGAACTTCGTGCTCACGACACCGATGGGTCCCGACCACTACTCAGCGGAACACATAAAGCAGCACGGTGACGGGGTGCGAGACATCGCGTTCCTCGTCGAAGATGCGGATGCCGCATTCACCTACGCCATCAGCAAGGGAGCAAAAGCCGTATCTGCGCCGCACGATCTGTCTGATGAAAACGGACGTGTCCGAAAATCCTCGATCCAAACCTACGGCGATACCATCCATTCGTTCATCTCATATGGTGCAGGGGAATCTTATGGATATGACGGCCCATTCCTACCGGGATTCATCTCGCAGGAAGTTGCAGGCGAGGAAGTCGGCATCCAGCTTGTTGACCATATCGTCGGCAACGTCGAACTGGGCAAAATGAATTTCTGGTGTGATTTCTATCGTGATGTGATGGGGTTTGAGAGATACATCACATTCGACGACAAGGATATTTCAACCGAGTATTCCGCATTGATGTCAATCGTCATGTCGGACGGTGGTCATAACATCAAATTCCCCATCAACGAACCTGCCGAAGGAAAAGGCGGCAAGAGCCAGATTCAGGAATACATAGACTTCTACCGCTCAGCGGGCGCTCAGCACGTTGCACTCCTCTGTAAAGATGTAATCAGCACCGTCGCAAAATTACAGCAGAACGGCGTCGAGTTCCTGAGGGTACCGGACACCTACTACGAGGAGGTGCGCGACCGAGTTGGCGAGATTGACGAGGACATCGAGGTGCTGAAACGTCTCGGAATCCTCATCGATCGGGACGATGAGGGCTACCTCCTGCAGATTTTCACAAAACCCGTAGAAGACAGGCCAACCGTCTTCTACGAGATTCTCCAAAGGAAAGGTTGTAAAGGCTTCGGTAAGGGCAACTTCAAGGCCCTCTTCATTTCAATCGAGGAAGAGCAGCGCAGAAGAGGTAATCTCTGATTGAGGATGTCGAAAGACTGTTCACAATTCTCTCTTCGATTACGAGATGAAATATCATCGCGACTTGTTACTATGTGAATCGGCGACGTAGAACATGCCTGATCGCCGGGCGTCCAGACTATATGGCACTTTCCTACCAATCAGGTTTCGGCAACGATTTTGAGACAGAGGCCGTCACGGGAGCACTGCCAGTAGGCAGAAATTCGCCGCAGAAATGTCCGTTGGGGCTCTATGCGGAACAGTTCTCAGGCACCTCCTTCACTGCTCCGCGGGCAAATAACCGTCGGACATGGACCTATCGCATCAGACCATCAGTGATGCATGGCAGCTTTTCATCTGAGGTAAATCTTCCGTCTTGGATCAGCATCTTTGAAGAGGTAACCCCACCCGACCAGCTCCGCTGGGACGCATTTCAAATCCCTGCCGAACCGACCGACTTCATCGACAGCGTGACCACCATCGCAGGAAACGGCGGGCCATTCTCACAAATCGGTCTCGCGATACATATTTTTGCCTGCAATAAGGACATGACAAGTCGCGTCTTCCACAACGCGGACGGTGAGATGCTTGTCGTTGCCGAAATGAACAAGATCAGGTTCGTCACCGAATTAGGGATTCTCGAAATCGAGCCCGGTGAAATTGCGGTGCTGCCCCGCGGTCTTAGGTTCAGAGCCGAACTGCCTGACGGGTCGGCGCGTGGTTACATTTGTGAGAATTACGGGGCTCAGTTCAGGCTCCCCGAACTTGGACCAATCGGCTCCAACGGACTCGCGAACTCCCGCGATTTTTTGACTCCCATCGCCTGGTACGAAGACCGGGACGACAGATTCGAGGTTATTCAAAAATTCGGCGGAAGATTTTGGAAGGGTGAGGTCGGACATTCACCTCTCGATGTGGTGGCTTGGCACGGCAATTACGCGCCCTACAAATACGACCTTAGGAAATTCAACACCATCGGCTCGATCTCGTTCGACCATCCCGATCCTTCAATCTTCACCGTTCTGACAAGTCCGAGCGCGGAACAGGGTGTGGCAAATTGCGATTTCGTCATTTTCCCTGACCGTTGGCTTGTCATGGAAGATACTTTCCGTCCACCCTGGTACCACAGGAATACCATGAGCGAGTACATGGGTCTCGTTTTTGGAAGATACGATGCGAAAGAAGAGGGCTTCGTGCCCGGAGGTGGTTCGCTCCACAATCAGATGTCCGCCCACGGTCCTGATCTCGATGCGTTTGAGAAGGCCACGGAAAAGACACTCACACCGGAACGTCTAAGTGAGACTCTCGCCTTCATGTTCGAATCGCGCTACATAATCCGACCAACAAAGGCTGCT
>CAXRBW010000006.1:0-6708 GCA_964228775.1 Pyrinomonadaceae bacterium
CACCCTCCATTACCTCGCAACGCCAATGCAGATCCATGTTTCGGCTGCTAAGGCAGGAGTTGACGCAATCACCCGCAATTTGGCCGTAGAACTTGGACCCTATGGCATTCGGGTCAACGGAATCGCTCCCGGACCAATTGAGGACACCGAGGGCATGAAGCGGCTTTTACCTGAGGCGCTCAAGGAGAAGCTCACGAGGAGAATTCCCCTCCAAAGGTTCGGGCGTAGCAACGACATCGAAAGCGCCGCGCTGTTCCTTCTCTCCGACGGAGCGACTTATATCAACGGAGTAACGCTGGTCGTGGACGGCGGGCAATGGCTACTCGGAACAAGTCTCACCTAATCACCGATGCTCTCCTCCGTTTTCAAGGGAATAGTCCAATTCCGAAACGCACTCTTCACCATTGGTGCGCTGAAATCCGCAAGACTGCCCGCACCGGTCATCAGTATCGGGAATCTCACGGTCGGTGGGACCGGCAAAACCCCGATGACAATGTTCATTGCGGAATATCTCAAATCGACAGGACGTAAGGTCTGCGTGCTTTCGCGGGGTTACGGACGGAGCAAACCGTCTCAGCGTGCAATAGTTTCTGACGGTTCCGCTGTTTTAGTTGATGCGGCAATCGGAGGAGATGAACCGTTTGAGATTGCGTCCCGCTTCAATGGACGCATCGTGGTGATTTCAGATTCTGACCGCCTCGCCGCTGGAAGGTATGCCTTCGAAAAATACTCACCCGATGTGTTCGTTCTCGATGATGGATTTCAGCATCGAAAGGTGCAACGCGACCTCGACCTCGTCTGCATCGATTCAGTTGAGCCGTTCGGCAAAGGCGAGTTGCTGCCCTCGGGGCGGTTGCGCGAACCCGTCTCCAATTTGAAAAGGGCCAATGCCGTGGTCATCACACGGGCCGATTTGCTAACGGAAGAGCGACTGCTCTCTTTGGAGGGGACAATAAGGGAGAACGCACCTGATGCATTGATCTTCAGGGCAGGGGCGTCGCTCGGATTCGAATCGGAACCAAAGGGTGTGGTCTTTGCATTCTGCGGACTCGCAAACGGCCCGCGCTTTTACGACCAATTGGTCCGCCAGGGATTAAATGTGGCCGACACGTACTCATTTCCCGACCATCACCGTTACGATGCGAGAGATCTCGAGATGCTCGAAGAGAAAGCCCGTTCATGTGGCGCGACCGCGATTGTCACGACCGAAAAAGATCGAACTAAATTCCTCAGCCATTCCTTCGGGATGACGCTCCATGTCGCCCGCCTGCAATTCGAGATCGAGAATCTCGAAAACTTCACTGACATGATCGATGCGGCAGTCGCCCGTCGCACCTAATCTTTCTTCTTTAGGGGTGTTTTACTCTTCTTCGTGTCGCTGGATTTTTCCTTCGACCCGGATTTGGATTTGTCCTTTTCGGGACTTGAAGTGGTCTTTGGTGACGGGGAAACCTGTGGGGTCAGATAGTCTCCGGGACCCTCCTTCGGCATGAATTGGCTGTTACCATCGGGTACCGTGACCACCTCGCCACCCGGAGGCACGTAGCCCGGAGCGCCAGCGGGAGGAACTCCGCGACTCCAGGGATCGAAACCATCGCCCGCGCCTGCCAGGGGATCTGTCGGAGCGGCCGAATCTGATTGATCCAATGGCATGACTAACGCGCTCTGCTCGGATATTCCACTCGCAGGAGGAAGTGGCTGGACGGGCAATGCGCCCTCATCAGCAGGGACTGTGTCAGGTTCAGGCGTGCGAATGAAGGTGAGGTACACGAGCAATGCAGTCAACAATGTAATGCCCAAAAGTATTATGAATGCCGTCTTCCAGATATTTTGATCTGCCCGCTTCGCCTGGACTGGATTCGGTCCACCGCTCCCTTGAGGTTCGACAATCATGAATAGCAGGCCATCATCGGTGGTGCCGTGTTCGATGACAACGGAGGAAGAGTCATCGGAATCGTTAACACCTTGTGACTCTCTTTCAAACAGATCTTTCTCATCGATGCTAGCTTTTGGATTCAGCACTATGATTTCCACTGCTCTCTGCGACTCTATCTCGAGTCCGCGATAGTGCTGTCGCACGGAGGTATCCTCGAGCAGAATTCCAGTGAGGAATTTCGATGCCAGAATGCGGCCTGAAAGTTCACCTTTCTGATTGTCTGCAGTCTTGTCTGCCTTAGAAGTCATTTACTATCGAGTGCTCCGATGCCCTTCATTCCGTTCCAATATAGTCGAAATGAAAATCGCGGACAAAGCTTTTCGGCCTTGTCCGCGATCTCAGTAAGCCTGCTTCGATTAACGAAGAACAGCGAACACGATGACGAGTGCAAGAAGCACCAGTGATTCGATCAGCGCGAGGGCGATGATCATCATCGTCTGGACGGTTCCTGCCGCGCCGGGGTTGCGGGCGGCACCCTCAACCGCAGAAGCACCAACGCGTCCCTGAGCCAAGCCGCCCAAACCTGCGGCGAGACCAAAGCCGAGACCGGCTGCGAGGGCTTTGTAAGCCGCAACGGTCGACTCGTTGTCTCCGCTGGCTGCCTCGGACTGAGCGAGGGCCGGGATGGCCATCAGCGCAAGGGCGAGCATCGTGTAAAAGATGGTTTTGAAATTTTTCATTTGAATCTCCAGTTTTATTTTTTATCACTTGAGTCTTTCTTTTTGGAGACCGCGGAATGATTCCGCCTCACTTCCGGTATGCGCTCGATTTCTACTCTCCATGGAGTCGAGGCTCCTGACGTGCGGGCATGCCGTAATTTGCGGCGCTCCTAACAAAAAACTCAAACTTTCCCCCTTGATCGTCCGAGACAGCTGACCGTCCCGAGAACCTTTGAACTAGGCATGCGCATGGGCATCGCCATGATCCCCGTGATGTTCATCATGGGGATGAGTGACTTCGCCGATGTAAATCGCTGAAAGCAACGTGAACACCAGCGTTTGAACCAGCGCCACAAAAACAGCAAGTGGCAGCAAGATAACAGGTACTAGATATTGCGTGAACGGGGGATAGAGTCCCGCGATGTTCATCGCAATCTGCTCATCGGCAAACATGTTCGCAAAAAGCCGAATACCCAAAGTGACCGGGCGGATCAAATTACTGAACAACTCGATGGCGAAAATCAGCGGAGCAATCCACCAAATCGGCCCCATCAGGTGACCAAGATGCGCCTTGATACCGTTCTCGCTAATGCCGAGATAGTTGTAATAGACGAACGATGTGATTCCGAGTGCAATCGTCACGCTGATGTGCGCCGTCGGCGACATGAACAGCGGAAACAGTCCCATCAGGTTCGAAACGAGAATGAGGGTTGCGAAAGTCGCGATCACCGGGAAATATTTCAAACCATGGGGTCCGATCACATTCGACACTAGATCTCTAACTGCAAGATATCCCGCTTCAAGGGTCAACTGCCCCGGCATCGGATCGTCTTCGGAAAGCTTTCCCTTGAAAATGTGAACTAGTGCAACCGTCAGGAGGCACGAAATGGCGAACATCACCGTGTACCAGGGAATGGCATTTTCCGGTGTGTAGGGCCCGAAAACCGCTTCCGCATTCGTCCCAAAATGACTGAATACCAGATTGTCCCAAAGCGGCTTCGTATAGTTGATCTGAAATTCGTAAACGGGCTTGCCGAGGTACGTGTTGACGAAATCAACAATCAGAGGTGTGTGATGGCCGCCGCCTTCTGCAAATAGAAACATTTCCGTTAATCCTTACTTGAACTTTTCAACAAGAGCTCTTGCGATGCCTTCTAAAATGACCGCGAAAGCGAAAGAGGTCATGCCAACGAGGACGCCAATCATCGAAACGATTTCGCTCCGATAAATGAGCCACAGCAACAACCCGATTACCAAATATCTTCCGATGAACCGAAGGGCTCCTATCGATGCCGGCCGTCCCTCGGAAGCGGTTTGGAGAATTCTTGAGAGGGACCTGTCAAGCCAGATGTACCCCAACCAAGCTATGCCTCCACCGACAATGATTGCTTTCGCAAAATCTCCATCACCGAAGCCAAGCGCTGAGAGGGCTCCGATTCCCGTGAGCGCCACAATCAGTAAAGAGATTCTCCGCCAACCAGCCGCTTCGGGCGAGGCCTCGCTCGTCGTCTGGTCCTGTGGAGATTCCCCACTCATCGCGAAACTAACATTCTACAAATTGGGCAATAAAAGTTCAAAAGAGGAGGGTCCAGGCTTCGCAATGGCCTATTCGCGGAAGATCTTCGAGTTGATTTTGAAGAACTGATAGAAGCCCATGATAGAACCGATGAGCGCCCCAACTACGACCCCAGTGGGAGCGGATTCCGCATACCGGTCAACGAGCCATCCCATCAACATCATTACGACGACAGATCCGAAGAGTGAGATGGCGGCGGCATAGGCGAGACTGCTCTTCCGAATGGTCTCAGGAGATCCGAGTGACGAACCGTTTGGCTCGTCGTGCGATTCATCAGATTGGCTCTCGAGCTTTTCGTCCACCGTAATTGATTCTACTTCAGTTTCTTTGAGATTAATCAGCGGTCTCCGTCTCCGTAAAGTTTGGAGCAAGCATCCTATAGCGCCTTCCCCGCCAGACGATGTCGGAGGAGCAGGCGGCGGCGATGCAATTGATCAGGAAAACAGTTGGGGTTATGGGCCAAAGTATAAGTTGGTAGAAGCGCTGTCTCTTGAACTCAGACGCGTACTGCGGAAGCGCCATGGCAACGGCCTTAAGTCTGAGAGACGCTTTTCCGATGCTGCAGCCCCACACAATGGAGAGCAGCATGGTGGCGAGCAGGCCGTAGACGGCATCGCCAAAGATGATAACCCCAATGCCACAAAGAATACCGAGATCGAAAAGTACCGCACCGACCAATGCGGAGATCCACAACCTTTTTTCATAGACGCGGGTTATCTTCATCTGCCGATTTGTGAATTCCATGAATTCACCGAATCTGACATCGATGAAAGAGGCGGTCATCGCGCCTGGTACGAAAACAACTGCGCCACCAGCTTCTCTGAGAGCGAGCAGCATCATGTAGTCATCAGAAACCGCTCCGCGCCATCGCTCAGATATCGCTAGATTCTCGAAGACCTCCCTGCGGATTGCAGTCGACCCGCCCCAACAGAAATTGCTCCTTTCATCGACTCCAAGCCTTGATGCGACCGAAGCGTTCCAAACAGCACAGAGTTCGGACCAAAAACCGCCGGTGCTCGACAGGAACCATCGATACCCCGTTGTCGCGGCAATCCCATTTTCGGGCAGCGCAGCGATCAGAGCGGATAACCAGCCAGCGGACGGACGTGCATCAGAGTCGGCGAACACGAATACTTCCGATTGATCCGAAACCGATTTGATGGCTTCCCTGAGGTTATGAATCTTCTGGCCTTCGTTTGCAGAACGACCAGCAATCACCGTCCGCACATTGTCGGCTGAGAATTTGGATATGGTGGCGGTGGCTGTATCTTCAACGCTTTCGGTCACCAGGATGATTTCGAATGCCGGATATCTCTGCGCCAGAAACGCACGCAGATTCTCCTCGAGTCCCGCTTCGAGACCCTTGCACGGGATTATCACTGATGCAAAGGGGGTGCCGTGAGTACCAGGGGGCCTGAGCTGATTGCGAAAGTGGCGGTGAAATGAAAAGCCGCCGAGTAGCGATTTGAAGCTCGCGTAGGCAAGCAGGATGAGAGGCAAGATGAGAAATACCATCACTCTGATTCCCCAATCAGTCTCCGCAAAGCATCCAATGTCTTTTCAGATGCACCGCGATTTCGGTCCATCACTTCTTTGGCATTCGTTCCGATTTTCGTCATCAGTTCAGGATTTGAAAGCAGATCGTAAAAGGTCGAGCTCAATTGCGAAGGGGCATCCGCAACTCCGAGTTCGGGAAGGGTCACAATGGCATCATGGAATGCGAATACCTCTACCGCATTGGCGAAGTTATGGGTGTGGAATCCGGTTACAATGGGCTTACCCTCGCTGGCGGGCTCGAGCATGCTCTGTCCTCCGTGCGGTATGAGACTTCCACCGCAGAAAACCAGTGTCGCCAAGGGATAGGCAGATCTCAACTCTCCGATGCTGTCGAGGATGACAACATCTGCCGTCGCATCTACAGGATTCGGCTCCTGTGATCGCCTTACAGTTGAAAGCCCAGAGATGGCCGCAATTCGCGCCACAGCCTCGAACCTCTGCGGATGCCTAGGTGCAATCATCAATCTGACTGCAATTGTTTTTCTCAATTCACGAAAAGCCTCGAGGAGAATTTTCTCCTCGGGATCATGGGTACTCGCAGCAACAATCAGCGGGACTGCTCCATCAAAGGCGAATCTTTCTCTGAACGAGTCTGTCAGCGCTTTCGACTCAAGAGGGCCTTGATCGAACTTCAAATTACCTGGCACCAACACGCGTTCCCTTGAAATTCATAGCTGCTCGATTCTTTCGGCGTCTCGCGGTGCCTGCCTCAGAGCGCGGCGAATCTTTCTGAGGAGGGGGCGGAGAAAGAAGCCGATGCGCCGATAGCGCTCGAAAGATTTCTGCGAGAGTCTTCCATTCAGAAGGACCGTCGGCACTCCGACACGGTCCGACTCTGCGATGAAGTTGGGCCAAAGCTCAGTCTCCATCAGAAAGACGAACGATGGGTTTATCTTGCGGAGTGCTCTTCTGACACTGAATTTCCAATCGTAGGGAAAATAAAAAATGAGTTCAGCTTTGCCTTTAAAAACATCGAGTGC
>CAXRBW010000007.1:0-7126 GCA_964228775.1 Pyrinomonadaceae bacterium
ACATAGATTCGTACCTTCGAGCGGGTCAACAGCGATGTCGACTTCTGGAAAGCTTGCCTTGATTTCTTCGTCGAACGCACCACCACCCAGTTCTTCGCCGATATACAACATTGGGGCTTCGTCCCTCTCACCTTCACCGATGACGATGCGACCACGCATCGGGACGGTGTCCATCACTTCACGCATCGCTTCGACTGCGACATGATCGGAATGTTTTCTGTCACCCTGACCCATGGTCTTCGCAGACTCGATTGCGGCCGCTTCGGTGACTCTGAGGAAATCGAGTGCCAGCTCTCTCTCAGCTTTTTGATTCTTCATGTGGGTACCTTAAGAAATGACGGAGTTTTCTTTTGTTCGAACGTACGAATTCTAACACCCACCCGAGAAGGGTTGACAACTTTTACCACGGAATTTAGGCTTATTTATCGGCCCTAGAGCTTTCGAAAGGAGAATTCAGACAATGGCATACATCGTCACTGAGCCGTGTTCGGACTGCAAATACACAGACTGCGCAGCGGTTTGTCCGGTCGAGGCTTTCCACGAACTGCCCGACAAGCTTTTAATCAACCCGGATACTTGCATCGATTGTGACGCCTGCTTGCCAGAATGCCCGGTCGAGGCAATCTTCTCTGATATGTCGATTCCGAAGGAATATGAAAGCTGGGTTGAAAAGAACAAGGAAGCTGAAAACTATCCAATCATCAGCACCAAACAGCCGGCCCTTTTCGGACCAGGTTGCAAAGGTCAGCCCGAATAGTTCAATCGAGTTCGATTAAAGGGCCGTCATTCGACGGCCCTTTTGATTTTCCGAGACATCAACCGACACGCAAACTGAGTTACAATTTTCTTTCAATCAAGGTATGACAGAGTCATTCGATCCAAAAACTATCCATCGCCCAGTCTCTAGATGTTCATCTTGTGATACCGAGACCCAGTTCTATAACGAATGGATTTCGCCGACAGGGGAAATAAGGGTCCTCTGCTGGAATTGCCTGATGCGGAGTGAAAAGAATTTCAATACCAAGAAGGGATTCGTCCGCGCCTCGAGGTCAGGGACGATTCCAAGGTAGTTTTTTCGATGCCGATAAGGAAAATCACAGAACATCCGGCAGAGGTTCTCGCCATTGTTGGGAAACCCGTCACCTCCTTCGATGCCGAGCTCGAATCGCTTTGTCAGGACATGTTTGAAACGATGTACGAGGAGGAGGGCGTTGGACTCGCGGCTCCACAGATCGGATTGAATCTGAGACTGTTCGTCATGGACTGCGATGGAATCAAGCTCGGTGCGGCAAATCCAGACATCATTGCGACGGCGGGCGAGCAGTCGGGTAATGAAGGTTGCCTATCCGTCGGAAAGGTTCCGGCGGTTCTTGTGCGCCCCGACAAGGTCACACTTCGTGCTCAAGACGTCAGCGGAAAATGGTTCGAGCGAGAAGCCGAGGGCTACGCCGCGAGATGCTTCATGCATGAGACGGACCATTGCGACGGTAAATTGTTCATTGACCACCTACCAAAGTTGCGCCGTGAAATGGTGCTGAAGAGATTCAAGAAAGAAAAAATGTGGTCGCGAGGGTGACCTCGGTTAGCCGGTAGAATCGTCTCTCTGAATTCTCACAGAACTCATCGCCACAGCCGCAACAAGCGCGAGAGCGGCGCCTGTAGTGAAGGCGGTCGCATCTCCGAATTCGTACCAGATCAAACCAAAGAGTAAAGATGCGGGAAACAGCCCGATGCTGTAGGCGAGGTTGTAAAGTCCGAATGCCGTCCCTCGCTTTTCTTCTTCGACGAGGTCTGCGACAAGCGCCTTCTCCGCGCCCTCAGTGAGACCGAAGAACAGACCGTAAGCGATGAAGAGACTCCAAAGCTGCCATTCGGCATCTGCCTGGCCGAATCCGAAATAAACAACCGCGTAAACCAACCAACCTAAGATGATTAGTGGCTTTCTTCCAACTTTGTCCGACAGCTCACCGCCGATAAGCGAAAAGACGACCTTGCTGAAATGAAGCGTCATCCAGAGGATTGGTATCAACGCTACGGAAACTCCTGCATCAGTCGCCTTGAGTAATAAGAAAGCATCAGAAGAGTTGGATAGAGTGAACAAACCTACGATAAGAATGTAGCGTTTGAAGTTGCCATCAAACATCTTCCATGACAGATTGGGCCGAACGGGCGCGGTTTCTGGTGAAACAGCTTTGGACTCTTTAACCAGAAAGACAACTGCGAGAAGTCCGAGAATGACTGGAATTGCGGCAAAAAGGAATACCGTTCGGTATTCATCGTTCGATGGCTTGTCAGGGTCGGCGGCAAAGAAATAAAGCAGCATCGATGCCGTGATCGGTCCGACGACAGCACCCATATGATCAGCCGCTCGGTTGAAACCGAATACAAGGCCTCTGCGCTCCGGTTCTACGGACGCAGCGAGCATCGCGTCTCTCGGCGCCCCTCGGATACCCTTGCCAATCCTGTCGGTGACCCTGATCGCTAAGATTTGCGTCCAGGTATTTGCGAAAAATAGGAATGGCCGAGAAAGGCTTGCGAGAAGGTAGCCTAAAAAGACAGGCAGCTTTCGCACTCTGAACCTGTCACTCAAATATCCCGAGAAAAGCTTCAATAGAGCGGCAACGGATTCGGCGAAGCCTTCGATGATGCCGAGCAGTGCAGGTGACGCACCACCAAGTGTCAGATATAGAAAAGCAGGTAGGAGTGGATAAATTATCTCGCTAGAAGTGTCGTTGAGAAATGCTACGAGGCTAAGTGCAAAGACATTGCGGGGAAGTCTCCGGTATTTAGAAATACCACCTATCATTTTGCGCGTTTCTGTGCCGGAGTCACTTCTTGGACAGATTGCTTGGCAGGTGCAGATCCATCTACGCCGCCGATTCTGCTTTTGAAGAAATAGTAGCAACCACCTACTGCCAAGAGCGCCAAGATCACGAATGCCAAGAATATTTTCATGGCTGTCTTTATGGATTGTAGGAGGAATTTGATTACGAGGATTGCAACGACAGCGACTGCCAGACCGAGAGCGATCTTTGTCGCCCAACCGGTCCCGCCTGATGCAAAATCAGACAGAGACCACTCAACAAGGCCCACTACAGTCATTCTGAATCTTTCTCCTTCAATGCCTGCTCAATTTTCGACAAATCTTCCTCAGAGAGTTCTGTGTCTTCAGAAGGAAGGGAATACTCCTCATCGGCCCAAGAGCCGAGATCGATCATCTTGCACCGTTCGGAGCAGAATGGACGGAAGACGTTACCGTTGTATTCGGTCTGTTCTCCGCAGAGAGGACATTCGACAAGAGGCATAAAAACGGCGGTAGATTATCACAAGGTCGCTCGGAAAGGTAGATTTACACGGCACCTATCTTCACATCTGAAATTGCCGATTTTTCAAGGAATTATCTTTATCGGAAACGGAGTGAAAGACAACAGGAAAACAACCGCCGCCACTACCGCAACCACCAACCTTTTTCTATCCAAGGCAGAGTCGTCGAGTGGTTTGGGGTGCCGTGCCCGCATCATAACAGCTAAAAGAATAGTGAAAAGAATGGCACCCGGTACTTCAAACAGATACCACCCGACCATTGAAAGACTAAGCATCGCGACAAACGCGATACGCCCAGTCCAAAAGTGCACTCTTTCGCCGAAGACGGAATAGACAGCATGACCTCCATCGAGCTGTCCGCTCGGTATCAGATTAAGACTTGTGATCAGCAGACCGAGCCATCCCGCCGCAAGAAACGGATTCATCACACCCGAGCTAGGATTTTTCCCGAGTGTCCATCCGATCAGATGAGTCAAAAGAGGATCAGAGAAATATAGAGAACCTGGCTCAATCAATGATCCAGAGGGAATCGGCTCCATCGTCATAAGTCCGATCACAATCACGGGAATCACCGCGAGAAATCCTGCAATGGGACCGGCAACTCCGATGTCGAAAGTCGCCTTCCTTGAGGGAAGCGGTGATTTTATTTTGATGAATGCCCCAAGCGTTCCTGCCGGACTCAAAAGAGGCGGCATGGGTAGAAAATAAGGCAATGTCACACGGACTTTGTAGATTCGGCACGCGACGTAGTGTCCCATCTCATGGCAAACCAAAATAAAGAGCAGCGGAACCGAGAAGCAGAGTGCCGAGAGTAAGATTCGATCATCTGTCAGGAGCAATCGCACCGCAACGCCTACCGTCTCGGAATAGATGGCGGGGATGCTCCAAAAGAATGGGTTCGCATCCGTTACGACTGGTGAGTTCTCAGGAGCCAGTAGAGGAATAGGACCGAATGGCATGAGAATGCCCGCCACCGTGGCAGTGAGAAACGTGAGGACAAGAAGTACGAGATGTCTTAGGGCCTCAAAGGCCCCGATTTTATTTCCGCCCTCGTCGTTAAGAGGGGTGAAATGGTCATCGCTCATAATGAAATAGGCCGAGGTCGAATCGCGTATATCACGCGCGACCTACGGCCGATATCTTCTTGAATAGGGAATCAACCCTACTCATCTGATTCTTTCGCAGTCAGCTCTTTGCCCGGCTTAAATCGAATTGTTTTTCCTGAAGGGATGGGCACTTCCGTACCTGTTCTCGGGTTTCTTCCTACCCCCCGCTTTCTCGACTTGACCACAAAAACTCCGAAACCCCTGAGTTCGATTCTCTTACCTGCCGCAAGTGCTTCTTTCATCGCGTTGAATAGCGAATCGACGACCTGCTCAGCTTTTTGCTTTGGAACCCCTGTCTTCTCCGCCACCTTGTTGACGATGTCGAGTTTGATCATACGGGCGCCTCCGAGACGCGGGTATCAGTACAAGTTCTTTGTGCATAGTATTTAAGGGCGATTCGGACTGTCAAGGAATTTTTCCACTCAATCAGCCCATTAAATCAAGAAAAATCAGAGGTTTACGGTTATAAAAGGGAATTATTCTGCATTCTTAGCCTGGGTAGGGTCTGAGGTTTCGAGGATTGCTAGTTCCCGTCTTGGACGATGGGCTGAAAAGGCTTTCCATAAAGCTCTTGATAAATCCACCCAAGAAGCCGGACCTCAGCGGTGCACAGGGCCTCAAGCCAGGCGCTCGTAAGGTATAGTCTCCGCTCGGTCTTAGTCGCAATTTTCATGCTTTCATCGAGATGGGATTTAGCTTGATCGAGACTGTATTGTTTTGCGAAGTCCTCGTTGGTCTGTTTCGCTTCGCCAAGAGCTTGCAGCACATCTGTCATCCAAAGTCTCAATGAGTTCTCGTTTTGGTTCTGACTCAGGGCCTGAAGCGCACCGATTGCAAAACGCGCTTCGGCATTCTCAAAAGGATAGATGTCTTGGCCGTGGTCCTTATCGTCCTTTTGCTTCCATTGAAAAAGCTCTTCGACTTGTGGATGCCTTATCAGGCCGACTCGCTGATCATTTTGGAGAAACCACTCGATGATGTCGGCGGCTGACCCAACGTCAATTCCGCCCTCGATGGTTCTTCTCAAGATAGGTGGTCGAGGTGTGTTGTCTGACATACTCAAAGTCTACTCTAGGCGATATCTGGCAATCTCTCGCAGATGACCTCTCCGACGACGACACGTTTTCTCGTGTGGATCTTCATCGGTGAAAGTTCGGGTAGCGCATCGTCATCAATGACGCCGAGATGCTTCAACAGTGCCACCGCAACAACCGTGCGGGCACGCTTTTCTTCACCGTCCTCGATTTTAAGTCCGATTCCGAGGCCACGTGGCCAACGTTCAGAGGGAAGCACTCCGCAGAGCCAGACACCTTCCGCCCCGACCTTGCAAACCGCCCGCCCTTCCGCGGCCTGCATCACCAATGTATCGAGACGGTCGGTGCCACCAATCACCTCGGGATATTTGATCATTGCATCGACAATTCTGTCGCATGCCTCACGCTTGGCGGGCTCGAGATGTACGGGCGGAGCAACGAGTCTTAAAAAACTATTCGCCATCGCTGAAACTGGCATTGAAAAGTTCGGGGCAGAACATCCATCAACGCCGATGCCTATCGCCCCGATGTCGATCTCTGCGAATTCAGCGATGCATTCAAGTATCTGACGCTGAATCGGATTTGAATTCTCGAGATATGTCTTGGTGTCGGCTCCTATTTTCTTCGCAAAGGCGAGCATCGCCGCATGCTTGCCGGAGCAGTTGTTATGCAACTGGGTCGGCCTCTCGCCGGTATGAATCATCTCCCTTGATTTCTTCTCAAAGAAAGGTAGATGTATTCCGCACCCGAGATCGGCCTCTTGTAGTCCGATTTTGTCGAGCATCTGCCCAGCAATCGACGTATGTAAATCCTCACCTGAATGCGAGGCGCAGGCGAGAGCAATCTCTTTTTCAGTGAAACCGAAATGTTCTGCGGCACCTGTCAGCAGACATGGAATCAATTGAAAGGGTTTAGCGGCCGAGCGAATGAAAGTTACGGTCTCGGGGTTTCCCATTCTGATGAGCGGCTCGCTACTCCCATCCGTCACGATGAGATGCCCCCGATGAGATGATTCGCTGATGCCGCTGCGTGTGACGCTTGCAAGTAAATCCCCTGCATCGCTCTGGCTATTTTGATTTAGAGTTCCTTTTTCCAATTTGCCTCTGTCCCTTCTATCTTCTGTTCCCAATCAGTTCCTTTGCATGCTTGCGCGCGGTGTCTGTGATTTTTTCGCCAGCAAGCATTCTTGCAATCTCTTCGACCCGCTCCTCTTTCTTCAGTCGGGTGACGGCTACCGAAGTAGATTTCCCATCTGTCGACTTGTCCACCGAGAAATGCAAATCGGCGAGCGCGGCTACCTGGGGCTGATGCGTCACACAGAGTACCTGTTGAGTCTCAGCGAGTCGCTTCAATTTCATACCAACAGCTTCTGCCACTCGTCCACCTATTCCTGTGTCGATCTCATCAAAGACAACGGCTTTTTCGACATCCTTGAGTTGCGCACTCGTTTTGAGTACCAACATCACCCGTGATGCCTCGCCACCCGAGGCGACTTTCGATAACGGCTTTGGGGTCTCTCCAACGTTCGCTGAAAAATTGAATTCGACACGATTGATCCCCTTTGAGGAAAAGTCCTCGACATCCTCGGGCAGGGTGGTTATGGAGATTTGGAACTGCGCCTTTTCTAGGGCCACATCAGAGAGATTCTTTTCAACTTCTTTC
>CAXRBW010000008.1:0-2139 GCA_964228775.1 Pyrinomonadaceae bacterium
AGGCGGTTTTGCGCCAAATCTGTCTTCGAATGAAGATGCAATCGAGACCATTCTCGAAGCAATCGGAAAGGCGGGCTATTCTGCCGGGAAAGATGTGATGATTGCACTCGATCCCGCCGCAAGTGAGTTCTTCGATGGCACAAACTATGTGTTTAAGAAGAGTGACGGCCGCGTGTTGTCATCTGATGCGATGGTTGATTTCTGGGCCGATTGGTGTGACAGGTATCCGATCATTTCAATCGAAGACGGACTTGCGGAAAGCGACTGGGCGGGCTGGAAGAACATCACGACCCGATTGGGAGGTAAAATTCAGCTGGTAGGTGACGATCTTTTCGTCACGAATACAAAGTTTCTACAAAAGGGAATCGACGAAGGTGCCGCCAACTCGATTCTTATCAAGGTTAATCAGATTGGAACGCTGACTGAGACGCTGGATGCGATAGAGCTAGCCAAGCAGAACAACATGACGGCCGTAATTTCACATCGGTCGGGCGAAACAGAAGACTCTTTCATCGCCGACCTTGCAGTTGCGACGAATGCGGGTCAAATCAAGACCGGATCTCTATCACGGTCCGACCGCATAGCGAAATATAACCAACTGCTTCGAATTGAAGAGGACCTCGACACCTCGGCAAGGTTTCCGGGAAGAGATGCTTTCTATCAGATCGGTTAATGGGCCTTATGGAATGGGTTGAAGGTGAATTCTTAATCAGTACGGATCCAGCCAGGATACGCATGGACCAAGTCCATGATTTTCTCTCCAAGGATTCCTATTGGGCGAAGGATCGTCCGCGTGAACTGACTGAAAAGGCAGTCGACAATTCATTGGTGTTCGGCATGTATTTTGGAGACCAGCAGATCGGCTTTGCGAGAGTCGTGACGGACTACGCGACTATCGCCTACATCGGCGACGTCTACATCCACCCCGATTTCAGAGGACGAGGTCTCAGCAAGTGGCTGATGAAAACAATTGTCGAACATCCAGAACTGCAGGGATTTCGCCGATACATTCTCGCAACCAGAGATGCCCATGGCCTTTACGAGCAATTCGAATTCTTCCCACTGCGACATCCTGAACGTTGGATGGAGAAGACCGCACCTAACGCCTATTGAGCAAGGTTCTGCAAGTTTTGCGCACAGGACTACTGTGGTAACCTAGGCAACTTCCAAGGAAGGTAATTCACCCGATGATCGATGAATTTGCAATCGACAACAGCGAGGAGCGTCGCAAGATGCGTCAATCCGCCGCTAGTGGCTGGGTCGAGGTAATCGTTGGTTCGATGTTTTCCGGAAAGAGCGAAGAGCTGATTCGTCGCCTGCGGCGTGCCCAGATTGCAAGGCAAAAAGTACAGGTCTTCAAGCCACAGATCGATGACAGATACTCAATTGAGCAGATAGCTTCGCATTCGGGAATGACCCATGTGTCGATGCCCGTCATGACAGCAGCCGAAATACTCGCTCAGATCGAAGAAGAGACCGAGGTTAGAGGAATCGACGAAGGACAGTGCTGCGACATGGCCCTCGTCGAAGCAGAGAACGAGCTCGCCCGCCGGGGAAAGCGCGTCATCGTCGCAGGTCTCGATCAGGACTACACGGGTCGTCCATTTGAACCCATGCCACAACTTCTTTGCATCGCGGAATTCATCACCAAGACCCATGCAATCTGTGTGAAGTGCGGAAGCACGGCTAACTATTCACAGCGGACATCCGAATCGGAGGAAAGGGTGCAGGTCGGCGCTTCTGACAAATACGAAGCGAGATGTAGAGCCTGTTTCATACCCAAGTCCGACAATCCGACAAAAAATTAAACTAAAAAGGGTTCAGTCTTGCAGCGATTCTGCCGCGAGTCTGTTGAACTCGCGTCTTACGGAATTGATGTTGACGAACGGAAGTTCGTGGGCGTGCGTACGGTTGGTGAGTAAAGTGAAGACCCTTCGCCGGTCAGGATCTATCCAAAGCGAGGTGCCGGTGAATCCCAGATGGCCGAAGCTTCTCTGAGAAAGGCGATTGGATGCCGTCGATTCCGGACTGCTCGCCATTTGGAAACCGAATGATCGGTGCTCGTTGAGCTGACTAGTCATGTTCATTGAAAAGAACACAAATGTGTCGGAAGTGAAGAGCGTCGAAAATTCTCTGATG
>CAXRBW010000009.1:0-3718 GCA_964228775.1 Pyrinomonadaceae bacterium
TCTGAAGTCATCAGATAGTGGGCGATGTCACGACCGATCTCACCTGAAATCAATTTGACTGAGCCGACATATGGGTCACGTCGGAGACCGATGTCGAAACCTGATTCTCGCGTGACCGTTAGCATTCCGTCGCCGACTGCATTCGGCAAGTTGATTTGCGATCCATCCATCAAGTCGTTCTCAACAATTGGATTCGCAACATAACCTCTCACCCTTCCGTCAGACATTGCTTCAGTCAATATCCGCTCGATCTGGCCAGAGCATTCAATCTTCAATGTGAGTCGATCAAATTCTTTCAGACTCGATCCGAGCAACAGGGCTCCCGTCAAAGATCTACCCAATGCGGCTGAAACGGAAGGTGAAGTTTGATGTCTCTTCACTGCCTCACGCACGACATCGGTCGTGATGGCCGCCATGATTCGAATCGTGGCATCTCCCGCTATCCCGTGTACCAAAGTATCCATATAAGCAGTGTTGAGAACCTGGCTAGGGGTAGTCAAACATGAGCGGTTTTTTGAGTCCTCGGGCCAGGGTTAGAGAGGCCAGAAAAACCCGAACCTCACGAAATACTTGAGGTTATCGATTATTTGGTCGGCAAATCCTCAAATAGCACAATATATTGTGCTACCTCCCGTTGACATCACTATTTCTGTGGGATATAGTCCGTTTTGCTTCGGATGACGAAAAGCCTGATCCCCTCAGGAAATCAGTCCACGAGCTCTAGCCCAATACCACAAAACTTGGTGCTAAAGGCAATACAAAAAACTAAATACTAATACTCGGTCTCGGAAAGAGACATTAGGAGAGATTTCAAAAATGAGCACAGTCCTCGAGCCTGTACTGTCAGGTGAATTTGTCGCCAAAAACGGAAAGAGCAACGGAAACGGCAATGGTCGCGGAACGGAAGTTTCGCTTGGTCTCAATGCGCAAAAGGTTGTCAGCAAGCGTTACTCGCTGAAAGACATCAATGCGGAACCTCTTGAGAGCTGGCCGGATATCGTCCGTCGCGTGGTCGGTCATGTGTCGACCGCCGAGACCGATTCCGTGAGCCGCGATATTTTCTACGAGGCGATGACGGAAATCATGCTCAACAGGGAATTCGTTCCCAACACCCCGTGCCTCGTAAATGCAGGAAAACCGAAGGGCCAGCTCGCGGCATGCTTCGTTTTAAACGTCCCTGATTCGATACAGGGCATCATGCAGCACGCTGAAAACGTGGCCATCATCCACCAAACTGGTGGTGGTACGGGTATGACCTACGAATTTTTGAGACCTGCGGGCTCAATGGTCAACTCAACGCGTGGAGTTGCTTCTGGTCCGGTCAGCTTCATGAACATCGTCAACCAGACAACTGAAGTTGTGAAACAGGGTGGAGTCCGCCGTGGAGCGAACATGGGAATCCTTAGCGTGCTGCACCCAGATGTTCTTCGCTTTATCCATGCAAAGAACGACCAGCACTCGCTGACCAACTTCAACATCTCGGTGACCGTTACCGACAGATTCATGGAAGCGGTCGACAACAAGGAATGGTTCTTGACTGAATTTAGGGAAGAGAAATGGGACCTCCCCGTCCACGATCCGGTCACTGGTGCCGACTACGTGGTTTATCGTCGCCCTAACGGCGAGACTGTGACCTTCGCCGATCGCATGGCCTTCGAAGCTGCGGACCTCTCTGATACCACCATTGAGAGGGCGCCGGAACCGGGCATGGTTTATGCCCCGGATATCTGGAACAGAATCATCGCTTCAGCCCATAAATACGCTGAACCGGGAATCATCTTCATTGACGAGGTCAATAGACACAACCACATGATGGCCTCGATGGGCCCGATTCACGCTTGTAACCCATGCGGCGAACAGATGCTCCACTTTAACAACTCCTGCAACCTCGGCTCGATCGATGTTGCGAAGTTCTACCGTCCCGTGGGAGATGGAACCAAGGTTGATGAATGTGTCGACTGGGAGCGTCTCGCAAGGGCAACCCATCTCAGCACTCAATTCCTCGACAACGTTGTCGATGCCGGACACTTCCCTCTTCCTGAAATCGATGACGTAGTCAAAAGAACGCGCCCAGTCGGTCTTGGCATCATGGGCTTTGCCGATCTTTGCCTAAACATGAAGGTTACTTACGGCGGAGATGAGTCACTTGAAGTGATGGAGAAGGTGATGGGCTTCATCAGGAAAGAAGCATGGAGAGCATCACTCAAACTCGGCGCAGAGAAAGGTACGTTCCCTGAGCTTGAGCCAAACCGCGAGTCGTACGCGAACTTCATCTATAACGAACTCGGATTTTCAAAAGAGACACCCCTTACCCCTCGTAACTACGAAGTGACCACGATTGCGCCGACAGGCACTATCTCCCTCGTGGCTGAAACTTCGTCCGGTATCGAGCCGAATTTCTCGTGGGCATATGTCCGTCGCGATACTCTCGGTGAGAGACATTATGTCCATACGCTTGCGGCTGAAGCGCTCGGTATTTCGGTCGACCAGACCGACGAGACCTCAATCAAGAGAGCCGCTGAGCATGTGGTTGAAAACATGGACAAGCTCCCCTCCTACTTCATCTCCGCGATGGACATCACTTCGCATCAACACGTGCGAGTGCTGGCGGCAGCGCAGAAGCACGTCGACAACTCCATTTCGAAGACCTGTAATGGAGCGAACGACGATACCGTCGAGTCGGTCGATCAGCTGTATCGCCTTGCCAAAGAGCTCGGATGCAAGGCCGTCAGCTACTACCGTGACGGAAGTCGCGAGGGTCAGGTTCTGACCTCGATGAAGACCGAGACCAAGAAAGTCGAAGAGGCCACTGCCGAAGTGAGCGTTTCACCGGTAGTCGCTATCGGTGAACACATCGAAAGGCCGCGCGAACTCCAAGGTTCGACTTGGAGGATTCCATTCGATAACCAGAACCTCTATGTCACCGTGAATCACAACGGCGAACAGATTCTCGAGGTGTTTGCGACTGGCCCCATTTCAGAGGGTGTGGGATTGCTCGCTTCGAAGATGCTGAGAGGTGGATTCGACGTGAAGGATGTTGCGAGAAGCCTCAATAAGGTGACCTCGACACATGCGGTTTGGTTCAACGAGCGTCTCCTAACATCACCTGAGCAGGCTGTTGCCGAGTGCTTGTTCCTGATCGACCGTCGACTCAAGAACCTTCCCGAATCGGAGCGAAGGGTTGCGAAGCAAGCTGCGCAAGCCATGGAAATCTCAGTTTCGGCAAACGGAACAGGCATGTCGAACATGATTGGAGAATGTCCTGAATGCAAAGGGCAGCTCGAGCATGCATCGGGATGTGATTCATGCAGAGACTGTGGATATTACAAGTGCAAATAGTTTGATATAGACAATGTCTTCATTGAGGACATTGGATTTCTTGGAAATAACACTGACGAATTCTTGCCTTGTGGCTTTCGTCAGTGTTATTTCTTTTTAGCGCCCTCGTACCAAAACGCTTGTCTAGCATTTATGAAAAGCTTTACTTCTCTGATTATTGCGGTTTTTCTTCTCGGCCACACTTCTTCGGTGCTCGGTTCCAATGAGAGATATGCATCTTCTAGAAGTGGCAAAAGACCTTCAGCCAATAGGACTGCCAACATCACGGTGGTACCCGTAGGCCCGACCCAGAGTGAAATCGAGTCTGCAAAAATACGGGCAGCGTCAGCCCCTGCGGTTGAAAGACTTCTCGCAGGAACAAACAGTCGCGTCGTAGCCT
>CAXRBW010000010.1:0-2682 GCA_964228775.1 Pyrinomonadaceae bacterium
CTCGCAGATGAGAGTGCGGTGGTGATCGCCGGCATCCAGGAACACATTGAAGAGGCAGGCATACATTCCGGTGACTCGTCCTCAGTCCTTCCCGCACAGAAGGTCCCCGCCGAGCACCTCGAAACCATTCGTCACTACACAAAGCTTCTTGCAGAGGCACTTAAGGTCGTCGGCCTGATGAATATGCAGCTTGCCATCAAGGATGACCGAGTGTATCTGATCGAAGTCAATCCGCGTGCATCGAGAACGGTCCCATTTGTCGCCAAGGCGACTGGTGTGCCGATCGCGAAGATAGCGTCACTTGTGATGGCGCGACATCGCCGTCTCGCTGACTTCAATCTCCCCGAGGCGCTCGAGGTTCCGAGAATCTTCGTCAAGTCCCCGGTCTTTCCATTCAAGAAATTCGCTGGAGTAGATCCCGTACTCGGTCCCGAGATGCATTCAACTGGAGAAGTGATGGGTGTTGGGGACAGTTTCGGTGAAGCCTACGGCAAGGCGATGGAAGGTGCGGGCCTCGCTCTCCCACTCAAAGGCAAGGCTTTCATCTCGGTTCACAACAGCGACAAGGGTGCGGCGGTTGTGCTGGCTCGTCGCCTGCAGAATTTGGGTTTCGAGCTCGTGGCGACCCACGGTACTGCAACCAGGCTTCATGAAGTGGGTCTTGAATGTGAGACGGTTTTCAAAGTCAATGAAGGTCGCCCCAACATCGCCGATCTGATCAAGCAGGGAGAGATCTCACTCATCATAAACACCCCGCTCGGAAAGATTTCTCACTACGATGAAAAAGCAATCAGGACGGCGGCGCTCCAATTCAACGTCCCGTGCGTCACGACTATGACTGGAGCCGAAGCTTTGATCGAGTCGATTTCTGCGAAAAAAAACGCTCCATCTGCAGCGGTTCGAAGTCTCCAGGAAATCCATTCATTGAAAAAGAAGGCAAGTTGAGAATGTTTATGAACGTTTCACGAATCAAAATGTCGGCTCTGCTTTTAATGCTCCTGATATCCGGGAGCAATTTGTTTGCACAGCGAGACCTCGGTGCGCGACCGACGGAATCGGGTGGGCCACTCAGTCCTGAGCAGGCTGCCTATGATGTTAAGCATTACGACCTGTCTGTGAGGCTCGATATACCGAATCAGTCAATCGCGGGTGCGCTTGTTGCAACGGTATCGATTGTCAATCCTCTCGACACCTTCGTTCTGGATCTTGACATGGCCTTCACAGTTTCTTCGGTCGAGGTCGTCGCGGGCGGGTCCGCTACTCCGATTCAGTTCGAGCATCGTGGGGGCAAGATATTCGCCAAACTGGCGACGCAGCAGAAGCTAGGCTCTTCACTATCGGTGAAGGTCGTCTACTCGGGAAAACCTAAGGTCGCCCCGAGGCCGCCTTGGGTCGGGGGCTTCATGTGGGAAAAGACGCAGTCGGGAGCGCCTTGGATAGCCACTGCCGTGCAGAACGACGGGGCCGATCTCTGGTTTCCCGTCAAAGACCATCCGTCAGACAAAGCAGAGACGACGTCACTGCACTTTACGGTCCCAGACCCACTCGTGGCGGCGGCCAACGGTAGACTCCAATCGATAAAACGGAACGAGGACGGCACGAGCACCTATAACTGGTTCATCTCGCAGCCGATCAGCAACTACTGCATTGCGCTCAACGTCGCGCCGTACAGTCTAATCAAGGACGAAGTGAGAAGCGTGACTGGAGAGATGATGCCGATCGAGTTCTACGTCACTCCCGAACATTTCGAGAAAGGTAAAGAGCTCATCGTCAAGCTCAAAGACTATGTTGCGTTCTTTGAAAAATATCTCGGACCATATCCGTTTCGTGCGGACAAGATCGGGATCGCCGAGACGCCACATCTCGGCATGGAGCACCAATCGATCACCGCGTACGGTAACAACTTCAAGTACGACGCCGACGGATTCGATTCACTGCTCTTTCATGAATTCGGACACGAATGGTGGGCGAATCTAGTCACGGCAAATGATTGGAATGGGTTTTGGATACACGAAGGCTTCCAATCCTACATGGACACGTTTTTCGTTGAGTTCAGGAAGGGCCGCCAGGCCTATTTTGACGCCATGAAGAAGCGTCGTCTCGCTATCAGGAATGTGAAACCGGTCGCTCCGCGGGAAAGCCGCACGACGGTGCAGATGTATTTGATGCCGCCCGACTACGTGCGGAGTGACGGAGACATTTACGGTAAGGGTGCACTGATACTGCACACGCTCAGGTACTACATCGGTGACGATGCATTCTTCCGCTCAATCAGAAGAATGGCCTATCCCGATCCTGCCAAGGAGAAGGTCACGGATGGAACTCAGAATAGATTGACGGACACCGATGAATTCCTGCGTATAGCTGAGAGGGAATCGGGCAAGAAACTCGGTTGGTTCTTCGAACAGTATTTGCGCAACGCATCGCTTCCCAAGCTGAATGTGAAAGAAGAAGGTGGCTTTCTTGAGCTGTCTTGGGACCATATCCCGGGAATCGATTTTCCGATGCCGATCGATATCGAGATCGACGGTGCTAAGAAAAGGGTAGAGGTCGGGCGCGCGGTCCGTATCCCTCTGAAGGCAGGGTCAAAATATTCTGTTGACCCCGACGGTTGGGTTCTCAGGAACTAAAAGATTCCAACATCCCAAAAATTAAAGGCCCGTTGAGATCCATATCCAACGG
>CAXRBW010000011.1:0-6144 GCA_964228775.1 Pyrinomonadaceae bacterium
CACGGTACTTTTCGGTTCGAATATCACCGTCGCTGAGACTGGATATAGCGGCTGGACCTTGGACAGCATGAACTGCGTGTCGTCAGTTGGTGCTAGCGCGAACAACATAACGGGGGCCTCGTACAACACCACACTCACTCTTGCATCGGGCGAATATGTGACTTGCACCTCGACAAGCAGTCAGTTCAGTCCAACTGCTGCAAGGGTCGCGGTCGGTGGTACGGTTGTTTCCCGTTCGGGAGCGGCCATCAAGAACGCGACAGTAACACTGACCAACTCGCAAACTGGCGAATCGCTGATCGCAAAATCGAACGGCTTCGGCAATTTTGTAGTCAACGGAGTCGCAGCGGGTGCATCTTACGTGATATCCGCGAGCCATCAGCGCTTCACCTTCTCGGGAAGCACGCAGATGCTGTCGGTCACCGATGCGGTCGAGGGTCTGAGAATAGTCAGTGATCGCTGAGGCTAGCGGTCAATAAAAATGAATCGGGATGCTTCGGCATCCCGATTTTTTTGCAAATAATGTTATTTGACCCTCAAAGGTTCGGGCGTGTATTCTACCGATTCACTCGCCGACTTGGCTCAGTGGTAGAGCACTCCCTTCACACGGGAGGGGTCACTGGTTCGAATCCAGTAGTCGGCACCATATCAAAAAGCCTTCCGAAATGGGAGGCTTTTTTGTTGAGAGATTCCTATCTGAGGAGTAAGAAATGAAAAACCGGCGGGGTTGCCGCCGGAAACAAGGAGAAAACAATGAACAATCAGTTCGGACGTTTTTGTGGGGTCGGTGTGCTTTTTGCGGACGGAGGAGCGCTTCTAGACGGGACAATAACCTTGGGCGGATCGCTCTTTGAGGGACTCTTTTTTTCTATCCTCTCCTGAGCAAACAGCAAGACCGAGGACAAGCCGAGAATCGAACCCAAAGTCAGAACCGTCAAAGTATATCTACTAATAACCTTCAAATCGCCCCTTCGGCCAAGCACGGCCACCCCTTAAAACATGTCGAACCGCTTCTAAGATGCGGCCAGCGGGAAAAAGTTTACCAAAATTTTAAGCCCTTTCGATATTAGGTCCCCTCAATAGACCTGCATGCTTGGGTCCACGTTCGTAACGGGCGATTGGGGCAAGGCGATATCTTTAAAACGAGGGCGCATGCGCCTCTCCTTTCGAATGAGCAATGGCAAAGTCCAATTGGCCATCTTCAGCCTGCGCAGAGAGGCGATTGGATCGATTAAGTGGGAGTCTGGGACCCGCCCTCCCGATTCCTTGATGACGAGCCCGATTGGAAGCTCCATCTCGTCCTGCATCTTCATCATCCGCGCAAGCAGTTTTGCAGCTGGCGTGATGAGCGGTCCGACACCGTAACGGACCTGCTGGGTGCCAAAGACATAGATGTTCTTGTAGTTCGGAAGTACCGAACCTGCATACACCTCTGCGAGATTTCCGTTTTTGACCGGAACGAGACCTTTAGGAAGAAAAGGAAAGCTGACGTAATAGCCTGTCGCACAGACGACCGTATCGACCTCGATTGATTCCCCGTCGACGAAGTGTACGGTTTTGCCTTCAAATTTGGCGATGTCCCGATGCGGCTTGATTCGTCCGTGCTTGAGGTAGTGGAGAAGCTCGCTAGAAAGCGTCGGATGGTGCTCGAAAATCTTGTGATCGGGTCTTGGAAGTCCGTAATCCTCATACTTCCCTATCACCATCTTCATCGCAAGCTTGATGAACAACCTTTGGATGAAGACTGGCAGATGTATTGCCGCAGTTTCGGCGGACGGTTTTCCAAAAAGTGTCTTCGGCAAAAACCAATACCCACGCCGCAGGCTTAAATGCGCTTCGGATCCGACGCGGGCAGCCTCAGAAACCACATCGCACGCACTGTTACCACCGCCGATGACAAGGACTCTCTTTCCAGCGAGCTGTTCAGGCCGTTTGAAATCCTTTGAATGGATAAACTCTCCCTCGAACCTTCCCGGATAGTCGGGAAACCTTCGGTCCCAGTGATGTCCGTTGCAGACAACTATCCCTTTGTAAATTCTCTTTTCAGTCTCGGTGCCCTTCGCGAGCTCAGCCTCCCAGGTTCCATCGGCGAGAGGGCGGCACATGACGGCCTTTGTTTCGAATTCGATATTTTCACGCAGGTTGAAATTGTCCGTGTACAGGCGGTAGTACTCACCCATCTGTACCTGGCTCGGGAAATCAGGATAGTGAGAGGGCATCGGGAAATCGGAGTACTCAGTGGTCTTCCGCGAGGAGATGATATGGGCGGTCTCGTAGACTCCGTGGAACCAATTGCCGCCGACCTCTCTGTCCGCCTCGACCTGGTCGTAGGCAATTCCAGCGTCCTTGAGCGCCTTCGCGACACCGAGTCCACAGGGGCCGGCTCCGATGACGAGGAATCTGTCTTTTCGCGAATCCATGAAGGGCTTCTCCGATAACGGGATATATGACAGTATATTAGGCATTCCAAAACCCAACAGCAACCATATGAGCGACCGTCTTCAACAGGTTCTCGTCATCATCGCAACGATTGTGATGATAATCCTCAACGGGCTCGCCGCAACTGGCGTCCTCGGAGGCATCAACACCGGGGCGGTCTCCGCCAAATACGACACGGTGATCACTCCGCCGACCTTCGCATTTGGTGTCTGGAGCGCAATCTATCTCGGACTGATTGTTTTCACGATCGTTCAGGCGCTGCCATCGAAGCGCGAGGCCTACTCGCGGCTAAGGATTCCTTATCTTGTTTCTTGTGCGGCGAACTCTCTGTGGCTGTGGCTGTGGGCAATGGAGATGATGGTGCTCTGTCAGATTTTAATTTCAGTCCTGCTGATATCGCTCGCGAACATCAACATAAAACTGAAACCCGCTGGAAACATGTCGGACGCTCTTGCAGTCAAACTGCCGTTCGGAATTTATTTTGGGTGGGTGACGGCAGCGACGATTCTCAATTTTTCGATCATGCTCTTGTCTTTGAAGCCGGAATTCCGGGACCTTTCCTTGGAGACACAACAGGCAATCGGATGCTCACTGATGTTGGTGGCAGGCGTCATCGGCGTGACGGTCAGGTTCGGGCTTCGTAATTACATCTATCCGCTCGGTATTGCCTGGGCGACGCTTGCCATCGCGCTCGGCCAAGAGATGCGCAACCCAGTCATGCTTGGCGCCATCGCGGCCTTTGTCGCATGTCTTATCGCGTCGGGCTCCTTCATCATGGACATGCGTGATTCCAGATCAAATGCATGATTGAGAAACGGACGATCTGCGTCTCGGTTTTCGCCGAGGATGCAGACAAGATGATTGAAAGGGCGATGGAGTCCGCCAAAGATGCGGACGTCATCGAGCTCCGACTGGATCATCTTTCCGATGGGCAGATTGACACCGCGCTCGCCGCACCCTCTCTTCTTCCTCGGCCAGTTATTTTCACAAGACGCCCAGTCAGTCAGGGCGGGGCATGGGATGTCGGTCGTGAACAGCGCATAACGTTCTGGCACGAGATGGCAAAGAGGGTACGTCCCGACGGAGTTTCGGTGTTTTTCGATATTGAGGCCGACATCGCCGCCGCCCTTCATCTCACCGGACAGGGCCTGATAATTTCCCACCATGACTTCACAGGCGTCCCGGCTGAAATCGAAATCATATTCGAGGAGATGAACTGTGGCGATTCGACGACGAAGATTGCTTGGTCGGCGGACGACGCGCTCGACACGGTCCAATTCTCGATCCTTCAGAGGGATGCGCTCGAGACGGGCAGGCTGACCGTGCCGATTGCAATGGGTGAGGCGGGCAAATGGACGAGGGTTCTCGGCCCTGCACTCGGTGCGCCGCTGACATATGCCTCAATGGGCGATGGTCTCACCGCAGCGCCGGGACAAATATCCGCACGCGATTTAAGAAGGCTCTACCGAGTCAACGACCTGACCGAGAAGACTGATGTGTTCGGGCTTCTTGCGGGTGACACCGGATATTCACTTTCGCCGCTGCTGCATAACACTGCATTTGCGAGCCGCGGAATCGATGCGGTCTTCATTCCGCTCCAATCAATAGACATCTCTGGTTTTTTCAAGAAGATGGTGAGGGCCACCTCACGCGAGGTTGAATTGAACTTCCGAGGATTTGCCGTCTCCAATCCACATAAGATTGCAGTTATCGAACATCTCGACGAACTCGACGAGTCGGCGAAACTTGTCGGGGCGGTCAACACGGTGAGTTTCGACGGTGCATATCTCACGGGACACAACACGGACGTCGAAGGCTTCATTGCGCCACTTCTCGAGCGCGAATCCAATCTCAAAGGTTCACGCGCGGCGATTATCGGAGCTGGCGGAGCAGCGCGAGCCGCGGCGCTTGCACTATCGAATTGCGGGTGCGATGTCACTTTCTTCGCCAGGGACACTTCCCGCGCCTCAGAGGTCGGTCAGCGCACATTGGAGCTCGCAAAAGCAGACGCCTCGGGATTCGATATCCTCGTCAACGCCACACCACTTGGAACCAAGGGCGACCTCGAGGGCAGCTCACCCCTTAAAGAGGAGCAGATGCGGGGCGTCTCCATCGCTTACGACCTCGTCTACAATCCAGCCGAAACGGCCTTCCTCGCTGAAGCACGATCAGCTGGTGCCCGCACAATCGGAGGTCTCGAGATGCTTATCCGTCAGGCCGCTCTGCAACAGAAGATATGGACAGGCGTAGAACCCGATGTCTCGCTTTTGCGCAACGCCGTCGGAATTCTGCAATGAGCCATGTGCTAAAGTTTTCTCAAGCATGACAGATCGTTACAGTCGTCAGACTCTCTTTGGAGGTATCGGCCCCGAAGGCCAGCGCAAGCTCGCAGATTCGCGCGTGCTGATTGTGGGATGCGGCGCGCTGGGTGCATCGCATGCGGAGACACTGGCGCGCGCAGGGGTCGGATTCATCCGCCTCGCTGACCGTGATTTCGTCGAATCAAGCAATCTCCAGAGACAGACGCTCTACTCCGAATCCGATGCAGCAGAAAGACTGCCAAAGGCCGTCGCAGCAAAGCGTCGTCTCGCCGAGGTGAATTCAGAGGTTGAGATTGATGCGAGAGTGGTCGATGTCAACTGCTCTAATATCGAAGCCCTCATATCCGACATCGATGTCATCTTGGACGGATCGGATAATTTCGAGGTCAGATATCTGCTGAACGATGTCGCAATCAAGCACGGCGTTCCATGGATCTACGGCGCCGCAGTGTCATCCTATGGAACGACAATGACTGTCATTCCTGGCGAAACTCCATGCCTCAGATGCGTCTTCGAAGAAATGCCGCCAGTCGGGAGTGCGCCGACATGCGACACAGCGGGAGTGATACAGCCTATCATCACGACGATTTCGGCAGTCCAGACTACCGAGGCTCTCAAGCTGCTTACGGGCCGCCGCGATTTGCTTCACGGCTCGCTAATGCAGTTCGATGTCTGGAAAAATGATTGGAGAAAGATCACGCTCTCCGACAGAGATCCACAATGCGAGGCGTGCGCCAATCGGGTCTTTATACATCTTGACCGCGAGGCCCCAATCGATGGAATCCATCTCTGTGGACGCGATGCGGTCCAGATACTCCCCCATTCCCGAGTCTCACTGGACCTCGTCGGACTTGCGGCGAGGATTGGGGCGTCGTGTGAAACGAAGGTGAACGAATATCTTCTGCGCTTTAATTGCGACGGACTTGAAGCGACGGTTTTTCAAGATGGGCGGGCCATCGTTCGCGGAACGGACGACCTGGCTGTCGCCCGTAGCCTTTATTCTCGTTATATCGGCTCGTAGGCCACCTCGCTTTCGATTCCCCGACTCAAGTCGTGTATTTTTTAAAGCATCTTTCAGTCCATTAGGAGTCTTTGTCCGATGAAAAAGGTCATTGCAGCTTTTCTCTTGTCATTCACGCTCGCAGGTCAAACCCTCGCCAGCGAACCCGTCATCTGGACGCTGACCACCCGCGCGGATTTTCTCCGAGGCGAGGCAAAGGGAGTGACCATTGCGAGCAACGGGACACTCAGTGTCAGTGCACCGAGCACTCTTACCTTTGATACCGGACAGTCATTCATCTGGTCCTCACTTTTTATCGAAGGCGCGGGAATCTTCGTCGGCACCGGGGGAGAGGGCAAGATTTTTCGCATCGATACCCAGGGC
>CAXRBW010000012.1:0-3550 GCA_964228775.1 Pyrinomonadaceae bacterium
CGGATTTCACCGACCATGATTTTGTCAGGATCGTGACGCAGTATCGATCTCAGTCCGCGCGCAAAAGTGAGTCCCTTCTTCTCGTTGACCGGAATCTGGACTATGCCTTGCAACTGATATTCAACGGGATCTTCAATCGTAATGATTTTGTCCTCATCGTTCCTTATCTCGTTGAGTGCGGCGTAAAGAGTCGTGGTTTTTCCAGACCCGGTCGGGCCGGTGACAAGGACCATGCCGTAAGGTTCCTTGATATACATTCGGAACCGCCTAAGGTCTTCCGCCTCAAAGCCGACAACGTCGAGGCTCAGCTTCTTGAATTCCTCAGAAATCTGCTCCTTGTCGAGGATTCTTATGACCGCATCCTCACCGAACACCGTTGGCATGATTGAGACTCGGAAATCGACGGTCCTGCCCTTGTACCTCACGCGGAAGCGACCATCCTGCGGAACACGCCTCTCAGCGATGTCGAGTTCTGACATCACCTTGATTCTCGAAATCAACGTTTGATGAAAAGCGATGTCGATGGGATCGACCTTGCTGTAGAGTGCGCCGTCGATTCGGAATTTCACTTGCACATCACGCTCACGCGTTTCGATGTGGATGTCGGATGCACGACTTTCCATCGCATTGTAAATGACGGTGTCGACGAGCTTGATGATTGGCGACATCTCCGAGTCGGTTGCAAGCCTGTCAAGATCGAGGACCTCTTCACCTTGCTCGGTCTCTCGTACAAGAGAGATCTTGAAACCAGAGGCCGCCTCCTGCATCACGCGCTGAGTCGCATCGCTTCGTTTGAGCACGACTTCGATTGCGCCTCGCGTTGCGACCGAGGGCACCAATCGGACGCCAAGCACGTTTTCAATCTCATCGAGAACTTCGAGATTCGTCGGGTCGGCCATTGCGACACGCAGCACATCGCCATCCCGTCCAAGTGGAACGAAATGGTGCCTCAGCATTAGGTCCACCGGTATCCGCGCGGATTCCTCTGTGTCGATTGGCGACGGTGCGTCAGGCGGCAAGAGGTCGATATAAGCTAGCCTGTAGCGCAACGCCTTGGTCTTCGCTTCGACCACTTCGGGTGGATCCGTCTCCAAAACTTCTTGGTTTTTGTTGTCTGTGTGTTCCATCGAAATTTTTCAAGGCACGCCCTTCGCGGATTAGCGTGAGCCTCCAGTGAAAGGGCCCGCTGAGATTGTCTGGATGATCGGAAGGTAGATGGCGAGCAAGATTGCCACGACAATTAGCGCCATGACGACCAGTATCACCGGCTCGAGCAACGTCATCAGCTGTTCGAGTCGCACTTCACTCTCAGCATCATAGAAATTAGCAACCTCATCGAGCATCTCCCGAAGGCTTCCTGACCCTTCGCCGATACCGATCATGTCGAGGGCGAGTTCGGGTAACCAGCCAGAGCGTGAAAGGGCCTCGGTGAAACCTCTTCCCTCTCGAATGAGGTCTGACACCATGCTGCTCCTTGAACGAAGCTCTGCGTTGCCTATTGCCTGCGATGCGATGTCCCATGCATCGGGAACAGTGATGCCTCCTGCGAGAAGCGTCGAGAGCGAACGTGCCAGCTGCGCCGTCGCGAGTTGTGTGATGAGCGTGCCGCCGAGTGGAACCCTAAGTAGTGTGCGATCTAGCGCCAGCCTTCCATTGGAAGTTCGAAGCCACGAGAGTAGGAAGAATCCACCGATTATCGCGAGAGGCAGTAGCCACCAGATATTTCCAGCGAGCCATGAAGAGATTCCAAGTACGATGTAGGTCACTGTCGGCAGTCCCTGCCTGCTGTTGAGTCCCTTGAAGAGCTCCGACATCCGAGGGACAACATACAGCGTGAGGAAGGCGACCATCATCGCAGATGCCGCGAGCAAAAACATCGGGTAGGCAAGAGCGGAACGAAGTTTTCTGCTGACTCCGACACTCTTCTTGAGGTATTCGACGTATCTTGCAAGAACAGAATCGAGGGCGCCAGCCTGTTCACCCGCGAGAATCGATGCAGTGTAAATCTTGGGAAATGTATTCTGTGCCTCGAGAGCCGCCGAAAGGGACACACCGCTCTCAACCTTCTCCTCGACATCGGTCAGAATCTTTTTCAATGAGGCCGACTGCGACCGGGCACGGAGCAGTCCGATTGCCTGCAGAATCGGAATCCCCGATTTCAGCAGGGCGGAAAGCTGTTGGTTAAAGAGTAGGAAATCCGCTTGCTTGATTTTCGAACCCTGTGACTGCGAACCTGACAGACGGGACGTAACGCCCTTTCCCCCACCAGTCACGGAAAAAACCTTCAGGCCTTCGGCGACCATTTGAGCGCGGACCCGCTCCGCGCTGTCCGCCTCGACTGTGCGCGTTACGATCTCGCCTGACGGCGTGCCGAGCCTGCATTTGAATTCCGGCATCTCCTAGTCCCAATCTGGCCGCTGCCCAAGGGCAGACACACAGAGCCGTGGTTCGTCACGCCCGATGTCGCCAAAAGTTCCATAAATTCAATTCCGTCAATGTTTTCACCTCGCAACCCCAATCAATGATGAGGGCATCGAATGGGGGCTTGCGGATTGATTGCCCCTTTCCTAAGATTGAGAGATTCCGCTTCATTTATGCCGTTTTTGGGTTCAAAGGCGATAGAGACTAGGCTCCTTAGAGGAGCTGTTGCTTGCCTTATGCTCACGCTCCTACTGTTCGGCAAAGCATCCGCCCAAACGAATCCTCCCGGCAAGACCGAAGACCCTGGGCGCATCTCCATCAACACCGACCTTGTCACTCTGACGCTCACCGTGACCGACATATATGGCAGGTACGTCTCGGGCCTCGGAAAATCTGCGTTCTCAATCAAGGACAACGACAAAGACCAGGAAATCGTGTACTTCAGCGACAGTGATGCTCCGGTCTCTGTCGGAATTTTGTTTGATGTTTCGGATTCGATGAGCGGTCAGAAAATAGCGAGAGCGCGCAAGGCTCTTGAAAGATTCATCAATACGAGTCATCCCAATGATGAGTATTTCCTGATTGCTTTCAACAACAAGGCTCAGCTGCTGCTCGACAAGACTCGCGACGGCGAGGCAGTTCTCGATAAGCTCACGCTTGTCGCGCCGAAATACAACACCGCGCTTTACGATGCGTGCTACCTAGGCATCGAGCGCGTGACTCGCGGGTCACATCGAAAGAAAGCGATGATCATCATCAGCGACGGACAGGACAATGCGTCTCGATATAATTTCGGTGAAGTCCGCCGCCTTATGAAGGAATCCGATGTTGTGACCTACGCCGTGGGGATTCTCGACGGGCGCGATGTCGGAAGTTCTGAGGGCATGCAGGGCCAGGCCTTTCTTGACTCACTGACCGGAGTCTCAGGCGGCAAGTCCTTCTACCCTCAAAACGATGTCGAAATGGACGAAATTTTCGAGCGAATCGCATTAGAACTTCGACATCAGTATTCGATAGGTTACACTCCCGATGATTTCAAACCCGACGGAAAGTGGCGCAAGGTCAAAGTCAAGGTCAAGCCGCCGCGAGGAATGCCTCGGTTGACGGTCCGACACCGCGAAGGATATTT
>CAXRBW010000013.1:0-4189 GCA_964228775.1 Pyrinomonadaceae bacterium
TTCTATCTCAAGATAGACAATCTCTCCAGTCGAATTGGTTTGGAATGAAATGGGCTCTCCGCCCATCAAAACCGCCTCACGCACTTGGAACGCATCGCCTCCGAATTCCCTGAAAAGATATACCGCCGCCGAAAGCCCAAATGTTTTGTCGGCCTTTGCGATTCTGAAGGTGAGCTTGCCATCCGTGACGCTCTTGACGGAGCCCATCTGCATTTGCGAATACCATTTCTTCTTTCTGAAGAGGTTATCGATGATTCGAATCATTCTCTTTCGAACCAACGGTCGATTCGGGTAGAGATTTCCGTCGGGCCCGACAGTGAGATATCCGTCCCGAAGAAGTATCGCGATGTCCGAACGCTTGTTTCGGTCTATTTCGACAGCATCAAAGAATGAAAGGATGTAGGAGACGTCGGAATCACTCATCAAAGTCTCTGACTCCCTCTCTGAATAAAGAAGTCGGGCGAGTGCGCTCGCGAAGTTCTGAGTTTTGATGAGGTCGTTCGAATAACTAGGCATCGATCTGCCGACGCGGAGCGCAATCTGATTAAACCAGCTGCGCATCTCCGTCTCAGACGGTGGAGCGTTCAACCATTCATCGGAGACTCTGGATGTCTGAATGACGAAGCCGTTTATTGAGAGAAGGGCTGCCGCCTTGACCACATCGCCGTCTCTCTCATTTGCAACCTTAGGTAGTTCGCGATTGCTTTTGATCGTAAAGGCTTCGAAATGTTTGTGTGGTTCGAGAGAACATTCCACCCCTTTCAGGTACGGCACGTCGAATTCGAAGACATTGCGCGCGTCCTCGGTACGCCCTCCGCACGTGGATGTGTAGAGTGCGTTTATCGGCTTACCTAGATATGTTGCAACTAGACCTCGGGTCTCATTGACGGCTCTCGTCGACATTGCAGTTTCTGATTCGACCCCGCCGTACACCTGGGAGGCGACCGTCGGTGTCAGATCGAACCCTTGGCGTGCAAATCCATTGATATTGGCAATGGCGTAGGTTCTCGCCGCCACCGCTTGTGCTTTCTGTGCTTCGAGAGAAGGGAAACCGAGTTCATTCGGAACGACGCCAAGCAGGTATTCCTCGATTGGCACAACATTGATAACCGAAAGCGTTCCTCTTGAATTCACAAAAACCTCGATCTTGCCCCTGTAGGTCTTGCCGTTCACTTTCACCGGAGTCTTCTCAGTGATTGATCCGAAGGTCAATGGCCTCAATGAACTGAATCGCGATTCCTCAGAGGAGCCAGAGACCGCAATCTCCTTCAAACTAGGATCGACAGGCCCAGACGGTATGACCCGGAGCCGAACATCGGCGTCATGAACAAGGCTTCTTATTTCGGTCTTCGTCGCCCGCGGTGAGTTAATCTGCTGAGAGAGGAGGATGGCATCGATGTCTGGCTGGGATTTTTTCTCCGGAACGATGACAGCATCAGAGAAGCCGTTTTTGTCGAGCTCACCACGAAGCTTTGCCGCCTCTTCTCTCGTGTCGAGGGGCTCACCGACGATAATCCTCCAGGTCTTGGACAATGGATCTTCGGCTGCAGCTGCCGCTAGTTTCATTTTCGACGTTATTGCAGCGGCAGTTTGTTCGGCATCCTGTTGTTTCGGGAGGTCCCGCAACTCGAGACGGTATCTTTCAATCGACCGCGGGCGGTAACTCCTTGGCTCGACGAATGCACGGCTACTACCGATCGGCTCCGCAAGTTCGCCGACAGAGCCCGCAATCAAAGAAGGTTCGGTGGTGGTTATTGTGACAGATTGCGAGTTTGTCGAAAGACCGATTCGGACAGAGGGCTCCCCGCCGAAATACAGCGCCACGGGCCGGCTCCCCGAAACATCGCGCGGAGCCTGATGGACCAGACAGACGGCGATTGCCAGGAGAAATCTCCCAAATGATTTACTTCTCGAGCGCATTGAAGATTAATGGAAATGTCGCAAAGGTTTGACCGCGGTGCTGAGGCCTAAACGCAAACATTACGATCTGTCCTTTCCCGTAAGTCGTTTCAACCAAGGCAGCCTTGCCGTTTAGACGTGATTCACCCAGCATCCATCCAGACAGAAGCGCGTTTTCCTTTGCATAGGACGCAACGGTCCTAACAGAAGATGCATCACCCACTTCAAAGGCCGAGCTGTTGATGAAATATGCAGGAAGCTCTGAAGCGATTCCTGCCGCTAGAGGATGCTTCTGGTCGACGGAAAGATTTACCACCGATCCCGGATTGTAGAACTCGTTTCTCTTCAAGCCGTTCAAGACGTTTTTAACGGGAAGCCCGAAAGTCTTTATGACAAGTCCGCATGAGTCATCGAAACAGATCAATCTACCTCCGCCCTCGACGAACCGTTTCAGATTAGAGACACCTTGATCGCCGATTCCCCCCGACAGCTCTTCAGGGTATCTTGCCGAACTCAGACCGCGCACAATTGACGACTCACTGTCAGCAGGAAGGATGATGGTGTCCACACCGAAATCACCACCGCGAAACTCGCTGTCTGAAATCGTTTTGTATTTGATCTGATGGAGATCTAATACCAAGCGGGTCCAGCCTTCATCCATCGAACCGGTGTATCCGCGATAAAGACCAACCCGACTCGGATTCTTAAGAGGGTTCGGAAGCTTTGAAAAAGGCGCCGATGAGGGCTTCAGATTGAGCATTACTCGAACATCGTTAATCTTGTCGACTTTCTTGAGAGATTTTGACCACGCTTCACGGTCTCCGATTTCCCATACCGTCTCATACTCGATTCCCATCTGCAGTGGCAGAGTCCAACCTGCGACATCGTAGGGGACCTCAGCTTCTCCCGACGGATTCAATCGGTTCGGATATACCTGGCGCTCGAACAGACTGAGAACGTTCGCTCTCTGTGGCTGGTTGACGGGTATGAAAATACTTCCGAGCGGTGTTTCAGAGAACTCTTTCACACCCTTTGAAAGTTTGAAATGACCTTCCTCGGTCATCCTATGGACCTCGACCCCTTGGGCAATCAGAATTTCAATCATCCTCGACACCGTCTCACCGTTAGGCTGTCCCGCGGGAATGACGAATGCCACTGGGTCTCCCGATTTAGGTTCAAGTCCGGCCTTTGAAAGGGCGTGGAAGTTTTCAAGGTATCGCGCTCTGAATTTGGACGCGATTTCGAGCAGTGCCCTTGAGGTTGTCATCTCCATCGCGGCGATGTTCTCTGGACCCCAAAGCCTGTCTCCAGTCCACGGATCGGGATGACTTGTCTGCGCTTCGAGAGGTGAATTCAATCCCCTTGCTCCACGATTTGCTTTCAGTTGTTCACTGCTTACATTTATCGGAGTCATCAGATCCGCACTGGCGGCTTCGGTGAGGATGCCGATGGAATTGTGATAGTAGGGTGCCGTCCTAAAACCTCCATGCCACCATGTGTCGAAAGTCGAATTCGTGGCGGCGCCTGCAAACCCTTCCATTTCAAGGTCAGACGCCATCTTGTAACCTATTAGACCAACTTCGCGAAGCAGGAGCGGATCGATGCGTGGATTCGGAGGATCGAAGAACGGTGGAAGTATCATCCTCGCACCCGTCTGACCCATCTGATGTACGTCATAAACAATCTGTGGGAACCAATTCTTCCAATAGAGATCCGTGATGTTTCTCGATTCGGCAAGGTTGAGCATGAACCAGTCACGATTGTTGTCGTGTCCGGCGTAGGGATGGTAAAGCTCGGGTGGTGCCGACCCTTCTGCTTTTGTTCCAAGAGTCTTTCGGTACCAATTTGCTACAACATTCAATCCGTCTGGATTAGAACTCGGAATCAGAATGAGGATTACGTTTCGGAGTATTTCACGAGTGTCTTCATCTTCTGCAGTCGCAAGCTCGTGTGCAAGATTCATCGACATTTGAGAGGCGACAATCTCGGTCGAATGGATGGAGCATGAGATTGACACGATTGTTTTTCCCTTTCTGAGAAGTTCCCTGAGCTCAGCGTCACCTGAAACGGTCCGCGGGTCGGCGAGCTTGGCACTGATCGCCCGGTACATGTCCAAGTCCTTTATATTCGCGGGGTCGGAAATGAACGCGGCTATCATCGGTTGGCCGAGAGTGGATTTGCCGATTTCTCTTACTGCAATCCGTTCACTGCCCTCATCCAATCTGTGGAAATATCCGACAATCTGTTCCCAGTCGGCGATCTTGCGTGCCGTTGCGGGTCTGAATCCTAG
>CAXRBW010000014.1:0-4593 GCA_964228775.1 Pyrinomonadaceae bacterium
TATCGCGATGGTGTCTGGAGGAGCTTCGGAATGTCGAAGAATTCGGCTATGGGCTCGTTTACTTACAGAGAATTTCCATTCAACGGAGTTTACCGGCCGACATTGGCGACGCTTACGAAATACGACACAACCTTTGTCTCAGTTGCCCACGACAAGAGCGGCGCGAGAAAAATGCTCATGACACTGTCGGAGTATTTCACTGCCGGCTCTTTTTCTACATCGAGCCCATCGGTTATCTATATCGGGGCACCCGAAGAGCCCAAGAACAACGCGGGCCCACCAAAGGGCAAAAGGAATTGAGACAGGGTAATTCAATCTGCACCCAAGTTTCTTGAGTATCTGCTACCGGCATGCGTCCGCACAGCTCCTGCAATTTCGAGTTCGAGAATTGCAGAACTGACGATTTCCGCGCGCAGACCTGTTTCTTCGACTAAGTCGTCGATGCTTTTGTCGGTGTCTGTGCCGAGTTGTCTCAATACCAGGACCACTTCTTTGCTGAATGACTGGTTAGGTTCGACGGGAGTGGGATTATTTTCACCCACATTCGTTGGTAGATTCCCGACTAAATCACGTGGCAGTTCTGCCAGTACATCTTGTCCTTGCTGAATGAGCTTGGCGCCGGATTTGATCAGATAGTTGGTGCCGAATGAATTCCGCGATGTGATATTTCCAGGCACTGCCATTACCTCCCTGTTTTGTTCCATGGCCAGCCGCGCAGTAATCAGAGAGCCGCTTCGTTCAGTCGCTTCGACCACGACTAGGGCATGACTGATTCCCGATATCATCCGATTGCGATAGGGGAAGTTGTCTTTGAGTGGCGGAGTTCCAAACGGAAACTGGGTGATCACCGCCCCTCCATTCTTCAAAATTTCTTCTACGAGACGGGAATTTTCCCTCGGATAGACAGAATCGAGACCAGTGCCCATGACTGCAACAGTTTTTCCGTTACCAGCAAGCGCGCCTCGATGCGCTGCCGTATCGATTCCCCGTGCCAAACCCGAAACGATGCAGACACCCAAACGACCGAGTTCCTGTGATAGTGAGAACGCCGCGTTCTCTCCGTATGTTGATGCTCTCCGCGAACCCACTACTCCCACTCCCGGACTGTCGAAACAGGATTTCCACTCGCCGAGAACGTAAATCACTGGCGGTGGATCCGATATCTCTTTCAAGAGGTCAGGATAGTCTGGATCATCGAGCGTGAGGATTACGCCGCCGAGTTGCTGCGTCCGGTGCAATTCCTTTTCAGCCAACGCCTCGAACTCATGCTCGATTATGCTGTCGATCGCCGCGGGAATGAGTCTCACCGATTGAAGTTCTCGGCGTGTCGCATTGAAGACTGCTTCAGGTGATCCAAATCTTTCGAGAAGAACAGTCACGGCGCGCGGTCCGATGCCAGGAGTCATGTTTAGTGCAATCCAATTCTTCATAAACGTATGGCGCCTAGATGGATGGCCGCGTGAATCTCACTCCGCAAGGGCGGTCTGAATCTCGGCGATTCCACACATGTGGTGCGCTTGTCTAAAAGTGGTGTGATTAAGCGAACGGCGTGAGAGTTATTTGCTCTTTGGATTTGTGGCGGAGGCGTGTAGGAGTCGAACCTACCCGGGTATGCTCTCGCATACCCACGGCGGTTTTGAAGACCGCGCCGCTCACCGGAACGGTTGCGCCTCCATCCCGAGCAAAGTGTCATCAGAAAGTATCTGTCGGAACCAATAGTGTCAAGAGGTTTTTATCCCCAAAAAATAGGCGTCAAGTGATCGATAGAAGTCGGTTCCAACCTTCCTTGACCCCCTAAAAATCAGCGTGTTAACCTTAATGTTTTGGAAACTCTTCGGATTTCCTTCTGTCTCGGCCTTAAATCGAGATTCAACCCGACCTTTATGACCCTGCTTGCTTTTGCTGAAAACGCGGTCCAGCTAGTGCCAGACGGTACGGTTTTCGTCCATATTGGGATGATTGTCGCGATGATTTGGATCCTAAATCGCACATTCTACGGACCCATCAGCAAAGTAATCGAGGGCAGGGATAAGAAAAGGGGCGGAGGGAAAGGTCCTGGCGCGGAAATCTTGGAAAAGGTTGAAGCAAAGCAGAACCAATACGACTCGGCCGTTAAGGAAGCTCGCCTGAAGGGTTATGAAATTGTCGGCGCTGAGCGAGAACATGCTCTCTCCGAAAAACAGTCCCTTGTAGCTGAAGCGAAAAAGTCCGCAACGGAGAACGAGGCTCGCGGCGAGGCGGTTTTGGCGAAGCAGACATCCGAAGCACGTGAGTCGATTTCCTCTGAGGCCGACAAGCTTGCAGAGAAAATCAGCCAGAACATCCTGAACAGTTGAGAATTGAGTCGGGTTTATGACTACGGTGGCAATAATTCTTTCATTCATATTCGCTGAAGGCTCCAATGGAGGCTTTTGGCACACCCTCGACGGATATCTCAATTTTCCAGGCTTTGAATTTTGGCGTTTTTTCAACTTGGCAATTTTTGTCGGCATCTTGGTCAAGCTTTTGAAAAAGCCCCTTAGCGATGGTTTCAAGGCGAAGCGCGAAGAGATACGCGCCGAGTTAATCAAAGCCGAGAACGAGCGCCGCGAGGCGCTTGAGAAACTGACCGCAATAGAAGGAAAGTTAGTCCAGCTCGAAACCGAACGATCCACAATTCTTTCCGAGGCGAATGAAGAGGCAGCTGCTGAGAAATCCCGAATTCTCAATGAAGCTCGGGAGGAAGCTAAGCGAATTCTCGCTCAAGCGGAAGCGGAAGTTGAACGTCACGCCAATCAGATCCGCAAGCAATTGCGCAGATTTGCCGCCGAAGAAAGCGTCCGCCGTGCGGAAGAGAGGATCAAGTCGAAGATGACCGCAGAGAAAGATTCGATGTTGGTAAAGGCTGGAATCGATTCGATTGGAGGTCGAAAGTAATATGAGCGCCGAAACAGTCGCCCGAAGATACTCGACCGCCCTTGCCGATGTAGCCATTAAAAACGGTGAAGCGGAAACGGTGAAAGCCGAGTTGGAAATTTGGAAACAGATGGTTGAAACGAGCGCTGACCTCTCCGGAATGTTCAAAAATCCGGCGATTGCCCACACTGGCAAAGAAAAGGTTCTAGAGAAGCTCATCTCAGCAACAGGCTCATCGAAAACCGTAGCTAATTTTTTACGTGTGCTTTTGAAGAACGGTCGTTTCGGCGAGCTTGGTGAGATTTACGATCGATTTGTTTCGGTTCTCGCCGAGCGGAGCGGACTTGTCTCTGCTGAAGTAACGAGTGCTCGTGAGTTGTCCGAAGAAGAAAGGAAGTCGATTGAGACAAGTCTTTCAAAAGCGACGGGCTGCAAAGTCACTCTTAACTACTCGGTCGATTCAGACATCATCGGCGGAGTCATCACAAGGGTTGGTTCGACGGTTTATGACGGATCGGTAAGGACCCAGCTCGAAAATCTGAGAAGGCAACTGGTTAACGGATAGAGGGAGATCCTCATTTGAAGAGGCATTATGGAAGCAATCAAAGCTAACGAAATCAACGAAATAATCCGATCGCAAATTGAAAACTTCAATGCGAGCATGACTGTCGCGGAAGTCGGCACGGTCATCAAAGTCGGTGACGGCATCGCGGAGATCCATGGACTTGAAAAGGTCATGGCTGGCGAACTTCTTGAATTCCCGCACGGAGTCCGCGGTCTTGCGCTCAACCTCGAAGAAGACAAGGTCGGTTGCGTGCTCTTCGGTGATTTCCAAAAGATCAAAGAGGGTGATGAGGCGCGTCGCACCAAGAAAATCATGAGTGTCCCTGTCGGGGACGCAATGATAGGTCGTGTCGTCGATGCTCTCGGAAATCCGATTGACGGAAAGGGCGAGATTGTGACGAACACTTTCAATCCAGTCGAGCGCATTGCTCCCGGCATCATCGACCGCCAGCCGGTTAAAGAGCCTCTCCAGACTGGTATCAAAGCAATCGATGCAATGGTCCCGATCGGTCGCGGTCAACGTGAGCTGATCATCGGCGACCGTCAGACGGGAAAGACCGCCGTGGCCATCGACACGATCATCAATCAGAAAGGCAAAGATGTGATCTGTATCTACGTTGCCATCGGTCAAAAGGCCTCGACAGTCGCGCAGGTCGTCAAGAAATTGGAAGACTATGGCGCGATGGATTACACGATTGTTGTCTCGGCGACGGCGTCGGATCCTGCCGCGATGCAGTTCCTCGCCCCTTACTCGGGCGTTGCAATCGGAGAGTATTTCCGAGACAACGGACGACATGCTCTGACCATTTACGACGATCTTTCAAAGCAGGCCGCGGCCTACCGAGAGATTTCACTTCTGCTCCGCCGCCCACCAGGTCGCGAAGCCTATCCTGGAGACGTTTTCTATCTCCACTCACGACTTCTTGAGCGCGCCGCGAAGATGTCCGAGGCCCGTGGTGGTGGTTCGCTGACGAGTCTCCCGATAATCGAAACACAGGCCGGCGATATCTCTGCATACATTCCGACGAACGTGATCTCGATCACGGATGGACAGATTTTCCTTGAATCGGACCTTTTTAACTCGGGTGTCAGGCCCGCAATCAACGTTGGTAACTCGGTCTCCCGTGTTGGTGG
>CAXRBW010000015.1:0-2795 GCA_964228775.1 Pyrinomonadaceae bacterium
GGTTCCGTCGAGTCGGTCAAAGCGGTTTCTGAAATCTTCACACCGGTTACGGGCAACGTGTCCGCGGTGAACGATCAGATCAACGACACTCCGGAAGCGGTCAACAAGGACGCCTACGGAGCGGGTTGGATGGTCAAAATAACGATGGACAACTCGGGAGAGGCCGATGCCCTGCTTTCAGCGGCAGAATACGAGGAGTACCTCAAGGCAAGCGAGTGATCATCGGGTTGAAGGCTCTCTGATAGAGGACTTCCCTGCGGCTCGTTCGGTGAAATGAATCACGGACGAGCCCTTTTGCTTAGTAACCGTTTTTTCGATTTTTAAGGCTTAATTCAAACATCATGCGCTACATACCAAACTCGCCTGAAGAACAGGCTGAACTTCTTAAAACCGTCGGACTCCAATCGGCTGCAGAACTTTTCCGGTCGATTCCCGAGGACGTAAGACTCTCGAGAAAGCTCAACGTCACCGATCCCCTCGCCGAACCCGAAGTGATTGCTGAGATGGAAAGACTCGCGGGAATGAATGGCGGTGCCCGCAAGCCATCTTTCTTGGGTGCAGGTGTCTACTCGCATTTTTCGCCGACAATCGTCGATTACCTCATCCAGCGAAGCGAGTTCTTCACGAGCTACACGCCTTACCAACCCGAAGTGTCACAGGGGACTCTGCAGTACATCTTTGAATTTCAGACTTTGGTCTGCCAACTCACAGGGATGGATGTTGCGAATGCCTCGATGTACGACGGTTCCACTGCGGCAGCCGAGGCAGTCCTCATGGCACAGCGCATCACGAGACGCGACAAGGTGCTAATTGCAAAGAGCCTTCATCCGGAATACGTCGAAGTTACGAAGACCTACACCCAGCACGGTGAAACCTCGATTGAGTTCATCGGTGTCGATACGACGAGCGGACGGGTTTTGGACGCGGACCTCGCAAAGCTGGACGACAAAACCGCCTGCTTGGTGATTCAGTCTCCAAATTTCTTCGGCTGCATCGAGGACGTGGCTAGCCTTGCCACGAAAGCGCACGCGGTTGGTGCACTACTAGTGGTTGCCGTCACCGAAGCAGTTTCGCTTGCGATGCTCAAAACGCCAGGCGAATGCGGAGCAGACATAGTAGTCGCAGAGGGTCAGAGCTTTGGCATCCCAATGTCGTTCGGCGGGCCTCACGTCGGACTTTTCGCTTGCAAGGAACAACATCTCAGAAACATGCCGGGCCGACTCGTCGGCGTTGCCTATGACAAGGACGGCAACCGCGGCTTCGTGCTCACACTTGCAACGCGTGAACAACATATCCGACGGGAAAAAGCGACCTCGAACATCTGCACGAACCAAGGACTCATCGCACTCGCGGCCACCGTCTACATGGAAGCGATGGGCAAGAAGGGACTCAAGGAGGTGGCTGAACAGAATCTTCAAAAAGCAGCTTATGCAAAGAAGAAGATTTCAGCGCTTGATGGCTTCTCAGTTCCCTTCAGTGCTCCGACGTTTAACGAATTCGTTATCCGCGCTCCAAAAAATGCGGCGACCCTGCTTGAGGAACTCCTGAAGCAGAAAGAGGTCATCGGCGGTCTCGCACTTTCAAAATATTTCCAAGGCCACGACAACGACATCCTCGTTTGCGTGACAGAGACCTCGACACGGGATCAGATAGACGCCTTGGTTGCTGGACTTGCGGCTATTTCGAAATAAGGTAGGAAGATTTGAAAACTGCTGTACTCACAATAATGACTGTAATGCTCGCCGCAAGTGCGCTCGCGGCACAGCAGAAGCGTCAGCGTGTGATCTTCTTTGGGGACTCAATCACCGAATTGGGTGTTCGTGAAGGTGGGTACGTCACTCGTCTCAATTCTTTAATCGGTGGCGCGGGTCGGTCCGACCAGTTCGAACTGATTGGGGCTGGTGTGAGCGGTAACAAAATCTACGATCTCTATCTGCGGATGGATCAAGATGTCGTCGAGAAAAAGCCGGACATAGTCGTTCTCTACATCGGCGTCAACGATGTTTGGCACAAACGCTCGATGGGAACCGGAACCGATTACGGCAAATTCGGAAAGTTTTACGATGCGGTGGTTTCAAAACTCGAAAAGAACGGTGCGAAGGTAATCGTCTGCACGCCGGCTGTGATCGGAGAGCGGACGGATTCGAGCAATGAGCTCGACGGCGACCTCAATCTTTACAGCAGATGGATCAGGGAGTTTTCGACGAAACGCTCTCTGCCGCTCGTCGATCTAAGAAAGGCTTTTTTGGATTTCAACCTTGTGAATAACAAGGAGAACAAGGAACAAGGGATTCTCACTAACGACAAAGTGCATCTCAATGCCGCGGGCAACGCGCTTGTGGCTGAGGAGATTTGGAAGGCGCTTCAGAAGTTTTGAGCTGACAAGAGGCCGAACAGCCTTGGAGGAGAACGTCCATGACTCTCGAAAAAAGATTTGAAGCTGACATAGATCGCCGCCGATTCCTTTCCTCGGCGGGAAAAGGTCTCGGACTGATGGCACTCTCATCGGTCGCCGTCGGTTCCCTTCACACCGAACTAAAGGCTGCCGTCGAGCGTGTTGCCGAATTGTCCCCCGAAGCTCTTGCCGCCGACGAGGATTTTTGGGCCGTCATCCAGCAGGCGTTCTCTGTCACGAGAGGCATCGTCAATCTCAACAATGGCGGGGTCAGTCCCAGTCCGCGGCTCGTCACTGAAGCCTTTGTCCGTTACACCTGGCAACAGGAGGACGCGACCGCTTACACGATGTGGCAGATTCTCGAACCGCAATCGGAAACCGTGCGGGAGGGACTCGCCGA
>CAXRBW010000016.1:0-4791 GCA_964228775.1 Pyrinomonadaceae bacterium
AACTGCTGTCAGGATTGACGCTTCTCATCGAACCCGGACGAAGTGTCATCGCCGATGCGGGAACATGTCTCACGACAGTCAGAAATCAGAAGTCGCGACCGGTTCCATCGACGGGCGGCTTCGATGATTGGCTGCTCACCGACGCGGGCTTCAACATCCTGCTTTCGATGGAGACATACAAATGGTACTACCACCTGATTGCCGCGACCCGCACGTCGGAAAGATCTGAAACGAAATACAAGGTTGCGGGGCCGCTCTGTGACGGAGGGGATGTTTACTTCGACATCGAGGGTGAGGGCCGTCTCCCCGAACATCGCCTGCTCCCCGCAGGTGTCCGTCCAGGCGAACTGCTCGCGCTTCTAAATTGCGGCGCGTACTCTGTCGCTCAAATGTTTCAGTACAACGGAAGGTTTCTGCCTGCGGCGGTGATGACACTCGGGGACGGTCGATACAAACTCATCAGGCAGCGGGACCGCTTCGAAGACCTCATCAACAACGACAGATTTTGAATCACGCCTGACTGCCTGCGGAAAGTAGAGCAGTCATTTCCTGCTGCTCAATTGAAGTCGGAGATTTGCCCAATCTCTCATATACTGCGGCGAGTTCGCCGAGAGCGACCGCACGCATCCCCTCATCACGTATATCCTTGATAAGACTGCAGCACCTCGCGGCCGTGGCCCGCGCATCTGCTTCCATGTCGTTTGAGAATTGGCGCGAGCAGAGCTCGCGACTGAATCCAACACGAGCCAAAAGCTGTTCGAGCGATTCTGCTTCAGCCACTGCGCGCTCAAGCAGCGCCCTCGACTTATCATTTGAAATCTTTCGCGCTTCATCTGACATGCCGAGAAGTGTGAAAACCTTTTTCGATTGGTCAAGAACACCCGAGAGTGCCTCGGCCTCATTTGCTTCCGAATTTGGCTGAACGACGAATCTCAATGCGAGCTGCGAGAAGATATCTGACCGCATATCCGCATCCGGCATCTCCTTCGCAATCTCGATCGCTCGAGTCGCAAGTCCGAGTTCCGCGAGCTGGACCGACACGCTTCTCCATTGATTGAACTTGGCGCGGGTGTCGCGGGTTTCTTTTTCAGCTTGACCCTTGATTACTTGGAATGCCTCCTCGAGTGTCGCAACGGCATCTTCGTTCTCCGCCTTCACGCGGTGTTCGCCGACAAAACCAAGGAGCGCGGTGACGATTGCCGTCTTGTCCGTGACCTGGTCGAGGCCCTGAGCGGCGAGGTCGGTGCTCCCCGCTGTGACAAAGCCGATTGCCACGCCCGAAAGAAGTTGTGGTCGGTGATAGGTCTCGATCGACTCTGAACTCTTGAGCGCGGCGTCGAGCGCCGATATCGCAAGATCTCTTCTACCGACATCGACAAGGTTATGCGCAATGTCCGTGAGAGCCCGCACACGCTCCTCGGGCACATCGATGTCTTGTGCCGAAACAACTGCTCGTTCGAGAAAGGCGACTGCCTCGGCCGCTTTTCCGTCCCGAAACGCGCAAGACGCACTCTGCTGCAGTGCAAGGCAGCGCGAATAAGGCAGAAACAGATCGGCGAGGAGTGCATCGTCACTGACTCCAGTCAAGGTCTTTTCGACATACGCGGCGATGATGACCTCATCGGGGAATTCGGTCCTCGACATAAGGCTGAGTCCGTCTTCGATTTCACCTTTCTTGATCTTTGCGCAGGCAATCCGCTCGAATGCATGTGACCGCAAAGAGCTGTCGGTCACCTCTTCCGCCAATTGAATCGCATATTCGTCATCACCCGCCGAAATGCACGTGACGGCGGTTTCGGTCAGCAGACGGTCCCGCACCAGCTGATCCGCAACCGAGTCGGCGAGTGCGGCGGCGAGGTCGACGTCACCCCGTGTCAGCAGCATTGGGACGATGGCCTCGGCGGCATCGCTTCTGGCGTCGGCACTGCGGATGCCTTCGGCAAGATGCACGGCGCAGAGCAGGAGGTCTTTGGAGGCGGATTCTTTCGAAACAAGCTGTTCGGACATAGGTTCAATGATTAAATACGCGTTCTAAGGATTCGGGACTCCAATCGGCGAGGCTTTTCGCGACAGCCGATGCTCGGGCGCTGCGCATCGCAGCCTCATCGACCGTGTTGAGCACCGCCAGGGTTTTCATTCCAGCGTTATTACCCGCGACGACGCCGGGTGGTGCATCTTCGACGACAAGGCATTCACCTGGTTTGAGAAGTGCGTCAGGCATTAGCTTACGCAACTCGCTGAGTCCCAAGAGAAAACAGTCGGGGTCGGGCTTGTGGCGAGTGACCATCTCCGCACTCACGATGAATGAAAAGTTATTTCTCAGTCCCGACCGCGTGAGCGCATATTCGATGTTCGCACCTCGCGCCATCGAAACGATTCCCATCCTGAATTTTCTCGACATCTTCCCGATGAATGAGACGGCGTCGGGAAAAAGCGGTACCCCGTCACTGATCAGTTCGCGCCATACAAGACTCTTACCTTCGACCAAACGAGCGAGCCTCTCTTCCTCGAGCGGCAATCCCGCACGTTCGAACGCCGCACGAACAAAGGTTCTGTCGTCCATGCCGAGGCAGGAATAATATTGCTCCTCGGTCAACGTGATGTTCTCCGCGGCGAGCACCTTTTGGTAGGCCCTCATTTGAACAGGCTCGTCATCGATGATGACGCCGTTGAAATCCATGAGGATTGCTTTGATCATCTTTCGATTTTGATTGTCATCCGCGCGCGGACTGGATGAAGCGGTCGCCGATCATGTTGCCGCGACCGAGTATGAACTTCGGATCGAAGGTCCTCTTGAGCTCGGCCATTTCGTTGAGATATCGCTCGCCGTATTGGACGTAGAGATATTTCGATTTATGTTTCCCGATTCCATGTTCGGCCGAGACGGTGCCGCCGAGCATGATTGCCTGCGCAATGCAGCGGCCGTAAAGCTCTCGCGAGCGTGCGGCTTCCTGCTCGTTCTTCGGAAGAAGGTTCGCGTGCAGATGGCAATCGCCGATATGACCGAAAATCACGTACTCGATTCCGCTCGCGCCGAGAAGATCTCGGTAGAATTTCAGAAACGCCGGAAACGCCTCGTCGGGGACGGCCATGTCGGTACCGATTTTTTTCTGACGATTCCTAACCACCCTCTCGTTTACCGCGACCGGGAGCGCATGTCTGAAGGACCGCATCTTCTCGCGGTCGGCCTCGGTGGTTGTGAACCAAGAATGGGAGAGGTCGGCTCCGTTCTCCTCCAGAAGCGCATTCCATTCTGAAAGAAGTAAATCATCGTTATCGTCTGTCGTCTCCTGTTCGAAGAAAAGCGCGCAGGTCGCGGTATCGGGAATCTGGGGAAATTTCTCTTTGATGAAATCGAGCGAGTTTTGATCGAAATATTCGAGCAGTGTCGCATCGATTCCCTGCACCGATCCCGACCTCGATTCAAAGGAACGTCTTCGCGCCTCCTCCACAGTTCGGAGCAGAGCAGTTTCGTTATCGAAGAATGTGATGCCGCTGAAAAACGCTGCCGGCTTGGGAATCAGCGCGAGTTCTATCTCGGTGATGACGCCGAGCGTCCCCTCACTGCCAATGAACAGATCGATTGCGTCGACTGCGTCGCCCGACATGTAGCCCGCAACATTCTTTCGTACCGATGGACGCGGATACGTCGGGGTCTTGACCCTGATTATTCTTCCGCTGCGAGTAGTTATTTCAAGATGGCCGTCCTCTGAAAGGTGCTTCCCTCTTTCAAGGTCGAGTACGTCACCGTCGGCGAGCACGACCTCGAGCCTTCTGACGAATTCACGTGTCGCCCCATACTTGAAACTGCGTGCACCGCTTGCATTGGTCGCGACGGTGCCGCCGAGCTGGCAGCTCCACTCGGTCGGGTCTGGCGGGTAGAAAAGCCCGACGGCCTCGGCCACTTTTTGGAAATCACTCAGCACCACGGCTGGGCCAACGACGGCCTTTCTCGCATCGGTGTCAATTGGTCCCATCGACGCCATCAGCTCCATCGAGACAAGTCGTCCCCCGAACGGCACCGCGCCGCCGACCGTTCCAGTCCTCGCACCGCCGATCGTCACTGGAACTCCGGCCTCATTCGCCTCGCGCAGAATCTTCGACACCTCGGCCGTACTCTCCGGCATCAGCAGGACATCAGCCGAACCGCCTGCCATGTTGCTGGCATCGGTGAGGTAGTTCAGGAAGTCTTCTCTGTCGGTCTTGGTCAGCATTCGCTAAATGATAAACCCGTTCAGCGTTTAAACCGGAAGTTCCAGCTGTCGGTCTTTTAGATATTTGATCCGGTCCCTGATTTCCGCGGCCTGTTCGAACTTCATGGACCTTGCCGCATCGCGCATTTCCGCCTCAAGCCTGACAAGCGTCTCGGCAATCTGCTTCGGCGAATATTCTTCGAACTTTTCCATCTCGAGCGGCACCTTGAAGTAATCGGCCTCATAGGCGGTCACCAGTGTCGATTCGATCGCCTTGATGATGGTCGTCGGGGTGATACCGTGCTTGAGATTGTATTCCTCTTGCACCTCGCGGCGACGCGCAGTCTCATCGATGGCGGACCTCATCGAATCGGTTATCTTGTCGGCGTAGAGTATTGCTGTTCCGCCCGCGTTTCTCGCCGCGCGACCGAGTGTCTGAATGAGAGAACGTTCGCTGCGCAGAAAACCTTCCTTGTCCGCATCCAAAATCGCAACAAGCGAGACTTCCGGCAGATCGAGACCTTCACGGAGTAGGTTGATGCCGACAAGCACATCGAACTCGCCGCGTCTCAGATCGCGCAGAACCTTGATCCTGTCG
>CAXRBW010000017.1:0-4696 GCA_964228775.1 Pyrinomonadaceae bacterium
AGTCTGCCGAGCTCCGTCAGCTGTTGGTCATTCGCCTTTTTTGCCCCATGCCCAATGAACTGCGAGAAATCAGCAAAGTCTCTGACTGTGAACATCGGGATATGTCCGATCGCCTCGTGGACTATATCCGGTTCCGGCGTATATGCGGGCTCTGAGTGATGTCTGATGTACTGCGTGCAGAGCATGGTTCGATGGGACAACCAACTAAGGAAGCCACGAGTCTCCACCAGTCCTTCAATCGGGGCGAGACTGAATCCAGAGAGTTCCCCGAGTCTGCGGTTCATCTCGCTGATTTGGGGTATGCGGTCGTTGCGAATGTCGAGATTCCTTTTCGCCTCAAGGTAGAAACTTGAGGCCAGCTTCTGCTGCATCTCATCAAGTTCTTCCGCAACATATCTCCAGACGCGCTGCTCCCTCGGGGTGTAGTCGACATCCGTAATCTTTCCGGTGCTTCTGAAATTTTTGGCGAGTCCTGCGATGAAGTCTCGACGCTCACGGTATGCGAAATCGTTTGCGCCCGGATGGTCGAGGTCGAGCTGATCCAGATGCTCGAACTCGAGATCGGTGAACGATGGAAACTCTGTCGGTTCTGCATTGGTCATGACTGTCGGCGAAATCGAAACTGACTCCGTGCTCTCAGATGATTTTAGATTTTAAAGCGATGCAATTGAAGCCAAGAGGCGGATAAGTGCGGAAAACTCATAATTGAAGGTGATGATTTGTCCGACTTGATCGATGTTAGGTGATATCAGGGGGATATTCAGACTGTCCTAAGTGATGAGATCTCGTCCAATGCACCCCGATTTTCGAGAGAAGAGAGGTCCCCAGGATCTTGACCGAGATAGGCCGCGCGGATTACACGCCGCATGATCTTTGCATTTCTCGTTTTGGGAATGGCCTTGACGAAATGGATTCTCGAAGGCGCAAGCGGTTTGCCCATGTCTTTTGAGACTAGTGCTTTGAGTGCAGATTCGAGCAAGGACGAATCCGTCGGCTCGTTTGCGAGAACACAGAATGCGACCATCGCAGTTCCCTTGATTTCGTCAGGCACACCGATTATCGCCGCCTCGGTCACGCTGTCATGCGCCACGAGAAGACTTTCAACTTCGGCGGGACCGACACGTTTGCCCGCAACTTTCAGGGTGTCGTCTGAGCGGCCAAGGATGAACCAATGTCCGTCCCCGTCCCTCATCGCAAAATCTCCGTGAACCCAGATTCCCTTAAAGCGTGACCAATAAGTTTCAAGGTAGCGTTGAGGTTCCTTCCAAAAGCCGCGCGCCATCCCAATCCAAGGTTTTTTCAAAACGAGTTCGCCGACTTCGCCATCGCCCACGTGGTTTCCATTATCGTCCCAGATGTCCGCTGCCATTCCGAGACATGGCGCGGGAAATGAGCATGGCTTTAGCGGTAAGAGTGGATTGCCCATCAGTATCCCGCCGGCTATCTCCGTGCCGCCCGAGTAATTGATGATTGGCAGTCGTCCTCCGCCAACAACATCGAATAGCCACCACCACGGGGCTGGATTCCATGGCTCGCCTGTCGAAGCGAAAGCCCGTAGCGACGACAGGTCGTGTCTTTTCGGAAGATCATCACCAGCCTGAGCGAGCGATCTGATCAATGTCGGAGAGATGCCGAGAATCTCAACTTTATGTTTCGCACAGAACTGCCATAAACGGTCAGAGTCAGGGAAGTCGGGTGCGCCATCGTAGATTACGATTGTGCCGCCGAGAATAAGCGTTCCATAGATTAGCCAAGGACCCATCATCCACCCGAGATCTGTCAGCCAGCAGATGCGTGTTCCCAAACCAACATCGGTGCCGAACGCCATGTCCTGTGCCGATTTGATGGGAAAGCTGCAATGCGTGTGTGCGATACCTTTCGGAGTTCCGGTGGTGCCCGAAGTGTAGAGGATGATTAGGGGATCTTCCGCGAGCGTCGGTTCGGGCTCCTTCATCCGTTCATCACACAGAGCTCCTTCTCTCAGAAGATCGTCCCAGTGAATCTGCCCTTCGGTAAGAGAAGGTCGGTTCGCAAATCTGTTGACTACGAAAAGTTTCTCGACCGACGCCGCATTCGCGGCTGCGGCAATTCCAACAGCAAGCGCATCGACAGGCTTACCTCGGCGGGGGAAGCCGTCACAAGTTATAAGAGCCTTTGCATCAACTGCATTCAACCGCGATGAAATTGCTTCAATCCCATAGCCTGAAAAAACCGGAACCGCAATCGCGCCGATCCATGAGAGGGCGAGTAATGCGGTGACGGTATCGATGGTCATCGGTAGATGAATGCCGACAGCATCGCCCTTTCCTATTCCATGTTTTCTGAGGCCCGCTCCGCAAATGCGCACTCGCGCAGCAAGAGTTGCGTAGGATATTTCACAGATTTCACCATCCTCGCCCTCATAAATGACCGCCGACTGCTCCGAAGCTGCCGAAGACTGGTCGCCAACACAACGGACGGCCGCATTGAAACCTGCCCCTTCGCCCCATTTTGGGAACTCGGGTCCTGCTGTTGTGTCGAGTAGTTGGATCGGAGGTGGATCAAAGTCGATTGAAAGGAACTTCAGGACTTCCTTGGTGAATGCCTCGCTATCGCGGATCGACCATTCATAAAGTTCTGGATAAGAGGACAGCCCAACCTGATTCATGAATTTTGTCAGCTGCGCCCTGCGGACAACCTCGTCAGAGGGAGTCCACGCAATCGGCTGGTTGTTGAGCACATTGACTTCGGCCATTTGGCTTCAATCTTAATACAGCAAAAACGGTATGCAAGGTTCAGCAGAATGCGTGGACTGCTGTTTTCAACAAGAGGGTTGGGTTAAGATTCGGATGGTGTCCGATATGAATGCGAATCCATCACTTCCAAGCGATCTCTTCAAAGGCAAATCTGCTGTCATCACTGGTGCAAGCCGCGGCGTCGGCCGCGCGACCGCCCTTCGTCTCGCAGAAGCGGGCGCCAATGTGCTCGTCAATTTTTTGCAGAATGAAAAAGACGCAGCCTCCACTGTCGAGGAATGTCTGAAGTTTGGAGTGCAGGCGGTCTCATGCCGTGCCGATGCATCGAACCCTGCAGATACCAAAAGACTCGCTTCCGTCGCTCGCGAAACATTCGGCGGCATTGAGTTGATGGTTCTCAATGCGGGAATCTGGAAAGGTGCACCGATTGCCGAGATGTCTGAGTCGCTTTGGGACGAGGTGCTTGATGTCAATTTGAAATCGATGTGGGCCATGACCAACTCCTTCGTTCCGCTGATGAGAGAAAGCGAGCGCGCCTCCATCGTCATGGTGTCCTCGACTGCGGGCCAGCGCGGAGAGGCCAACTATTCAAACTATGCGGCCTCGAAAGGCGGTCAGATCTCATTCACAAAGGCACTGTCGACTGAGCTCGCCCCGAAAATCAGAGTCAACTGCGTTGCACCGGGTTGGATTGACACTGCAATGGTCCGTCCCGTGTTCGAGGATAAGGAGTATCTCGAAAAAGTCCTGAGCACGATTCCTCTTCACAGAATGGCTTCAACCGACGACGTGGCCCTTGCCATCTGTTTCCTTTTGTCGGATTGGTCGAGACACATAACGGGCGAGGTTCTCAATATCAATGGTGGCTCCGTGCTACCTGGTTGACCCGAGATAACGGCACAAAATCGGCGCCACATTTTCACGGCCACTTTCAGAAGGTATAATCAGAGTTTGATTTATCTCTAGCCTGAATCATGGTGCCTTCCAAAGAAAAAGACGTTTATCTTCCTCCGAGACGACTTCAAGGCGTCCAACCGACGCTCATCAGGCAGATTTTCGAGCGAGCACTGCCTGAGTCGATCAACTTTGGACTCGGGGAACCCGATCTTCCCACTCCTCGCTTTCTTTGCGAAGAAGCCGCCCGTGTCACCCTCGAGGAACAAAACGGATACACAAGTCATCCGGGCCTACCCGCCCTTCGCTCCAAAATAGCTGAAAGTTACCCTCATCTTTCATTAACTGGCGAAGATGTTTGTGTGACTGTTGGTTCCCAGGAAGCCATGACTGATGCCTTTCTCGCAGTGGTCGAAGAGGGCGACGAGGTGCTGATACCCAATCCGGGCTTTCCCGCCTATGACAACTGCGTCAGACTTTGCGGTGGCATCCCCGTTCATTACAGACTTCCCGCAGAGTCAGGTTTTTCATTCGACATCGAAGAGTTCAGATCAAAGCTCAGTCCGAAGACAAAGGCGGTCGTGATCATATCTCCATCTAATCCCACAGGTAGGATTTTTACGGAGTCGGATTTGAAACAGATTGCCGACGCTCTCAAGGATTCAGGAATCTACATCGTTTCCGACGAGATATATTCAGACCTTTACTTCTCGCCGTGTGCGCCACGGTCGGCTTCCGAGTTTTATGACAGGACAATAATCGTGTCCGGTCTGTCAAAGAGCCTCAGCATGACAGGCTGGCGTGTCGGCTGGGTTGCGAGCTCGGAGAAGGAAGTCGTCAAGGCGGTGATGACCCTCCACGGATTCATATCGGTCTGCACATCGACCATATCTCAGAAAGCGTCTCTGCTTGCATGGACCGAGGAGGCCGAAGCTTCCAAGGCGGAAGCGAGAAGGATTTATAAGAATCGTGGCGAATTTCTTGTGGAGGCTCTAAGGAAGGAGCTCGGATTGGAAGCGACCCTGCCCGAAGGGGCCTTCTACACCATGGTCGATGTCAGAAAGTAC
>CAXRBW010000018.1:0-3098 GCA_964228775.1 Pyrinomonadaceae bacterium
ATCGCAGAGCCTTGCTGAACCTAGCAGTTAGAAGCGCGATGACCGGTCCGATGAGAAGGGCGCCGAGCATCAGTCGCCAGTTGAAGTAAAACGCGGCTCCCAGAAAAAAGATAAGAATCACCGTCTCTCTGAGTACGTCCCGAAGATGTGAAGATACGGCAAGCTCAATTGCCGCACAGCTGTTGACGAGGCGTGAGACAAGGAAGTTCGACCTGTGCCGCTCAAAGAACGTCGCCCCTTGAGTAATCAAATGTGAGTAAAGCTCATTTCTGAGTTCAAGGACTGCCGCCTGTCCGATTCGGGACATCAGATATGAGGAAAAATATTCCGCGATTCCCTTGAGCAATGTGAAGCCGATGAGCATCCCTGAGATGACCATCCACGCTCGGGACCAGTCATCACTTGGAATCCAGGCCTGCAGGTTGAAAAGAGTTGATGACGACCCCGATGTGGCGGGCAGGAATTGGTTGAATATGGGTACGAGAAGGGCCCCAATCGCGCTTTCAAACGCTGCGACCACGACCATGCATACGAGCGCGAGGACAAAAGCCGGCCAATGCGGTCTAAGATAGGTTAAAAGTCTTTGGAAGTCAGACATCGGTGCGTCGACTTTGAATATACTTTAGCGCCAAATCAAAGCCAACACCCAGTATTGCAACGTGCTTCTGCGGTGTGGCATCTTTCATTTGGCGCCCCTGCCGCCATTCTTATGAAAATCGTTTCCAAAAGTTCTCTTTCGGCCCTCCTGGTTCTCGGTTCCTTTTTGGCTTTCGGAGTGACTGCGTTCGGGCAGGTAGATCTCGCAAGACAGACCACCGCCATCACCTACCCCCAAGATGAGACTGTCGATGTCCAATTTCGTGGCACCACGAGATTTCCGCGTCTAAAGGGTGAAGCTAGAATTTCAAGAACGAAAAAGAACGGCACCGAGATCGACCTGTCGATATCGAAGATGCCTCGTCCTTTCGAACTCGGTGCGGGCTACGCGACATATGTCCTCTGGGCTGTTTCACCGGAAGGCCAGATCGACAATCTCGGTGAAGTGAAGCGCCGCGGCCTCCTCGAGTTCGACTCGAGAATTAGCGTGACGACGCGTCTGCAGACCTTTGCTCTCATCGTGACAGCCGAGCCGCACTTTCTCGTGCGACGACCTAGCCAGGCAATAATGCTCGAGAACCTTTCGCCGTCCGCCAGAAGTGGAAAGTCCCTTGTCACCACTCGTGCGGTCCAATATTTCGGAAACAGTTCCGACTACTTCAAGGACGCACGTACACCGGAGATTGCAGAGGCTGATTATTCCAGGACACCATCGGCGATTCTCCAAGCTATCCAGGCCGTTGCGCTCGCAAGGTTTGCTGGCGCGGAAAGGGATGCACCGGAGGAGTTTGAAGAAGCCGCGAGATTACTTGCGGCTGCTGAGGAGGCACGCAAGTCCGAAAAATCTGAAAGCGATGTCGACGTCATCGCTCGGAACGCTGTTAGCGCTGCCGTGAAAGCCGAGGGCGTGGCCGCGCTTCGCGCGGAAGCCCGCAATCAGAGAAATGAAAAGACAAAACAAGATGAAGAGATAAGAAAAGCTGAGGACAGGCTCTCAGGTGCCACAAGAGATCTTGAAGCACTTAGGGCTGAAGCGGCGCGAGAGACGAGGGCGCGTGAATTGGCGGAGCGAGATGTTCTGAACCTCACAAATCAGATCAAGGATTTGAAGGACGAGACTGCTCGCTTGAGGGATGATTTGACGAAATCGAAGATAGAAAATGAAAGCCTCAAATCCAAAATCGCCGTGCTTGAAAAAGAGAGAGCGGAACTCCAAGAGCGACTTGACGCTGGCGCTCGCGCCGATCGAGCAAAATCAGCCATTCCATCATTGGCGAAGGAGCTGAGAAAGTTCGGGAACGTGTCCGAGGACCGCACCAAGATAGTGATCACATTCAACGACGCAATCTGGTCATCCGGCTCTGCTCTGACATCAGTTGCCGCCAACCAGATTGCCGGTATTGCGCAGACACTCGCTGTTAATACTGATTTCAAAATAAAAATTGAATCTCACACAGACGACCGCGGCGCTCCCGAGGAACTCGCCGCAGTGAGCAGTCAGAGAGCTTTGGCCGTCGCAGCGAAGTTTGAAGAGGGCGGCGTTTCAAAGGACAGGGTTGAAGCTGAAGGTGTGGGCGCGCTCAGTCCACTTGTCGATAATTCGACGCAGATGAATCGCTCCAAGAATCGAAGGCTGTATATTTTTGTATTACCGCGATAGCAGGCGTCTAAATACGCCTTAATGCGCTCAGTCTTTCAGGACTGTTAGATGTTGGTAGGGAATCATCACATTGCAGCGGTCGCCCACCCTAAGGTCGCGGTGATTTTCTACTGAAGCCTCGATCTGCAACCCTGAGGCGTCAATGCACACCGTAGTCCCCGGACCTGCGAAGCTGACTTCCTTTATCTCACCCTCCAAAACATTTCCTTTGTTCGAATCTTCGGGTGGAAAAACCCTTAGGTTTTCTGGGCGTATCGAAAGATATACATTGCGGTTGATTGCGCCGAGGGAGGCCTTGGACGTTTGTGTTGCGATAAGTCTGTGTCCGCCCTGAATAGTGTGAAATTCTGGAAGTGCCTCCTTGGTCGAACTCACCCGCCTCGCCTCGAAGATGTTGTTGGGTCCCGTAAGTGCCGCGACATCCACCGATGAGGGACTCGAATAGAGTTCGCTCGGTCGACCAATCTGACGCACCACGGTATGGTTCAGGACAAGGGCGCTGTCACATAGCGCCACTACGTCGTTGAATCGGGGGGTCGCAATGACTACATGAAGATTGCGCGTCGCAGTCATTTCTCGGATGGAGCATACGAGCTCATCACGATCTCGCTCCCCAACCCTGCCGAGCGGATCGTCGAGCAGCAAAAGGTCCATATCTTCACGAGCAATCAACTTACCAATCTTCCTAAGATCTGATTCCGCGCTTGACAGGGGCTTCCCAGTATTCCCGAACAGCCTCTCAATCCAAGAAATCGCAGAAGGATACTTCGCAGATTTCAGCCCACGACCGTCATCTAGAGACCAGTTGCCCCCATTTGAGCCGATTGAGCCAGCGAGGATT
>CAXRBW010000019.1:0-3261 GCA_964228775.1 Pyrinomonadaceae bacterium
ATGATGATTCCCGAAACCTTCACCGCCTGACCCGAGAGTGTGGTGGGTGAAAACTTCGACTGTCTTGCTGCGGCCACTGCGGCAGCTCTTAGGAGCGGATGCCCCGAAACTGCCGAAGCCGAAATCACATTCCCATCCTCGTCAATCGTGACCTGAACGTTGACCGCTCCACTCGCCCTAACAGCACGGGCTGCGGCCGGATATGGGGGCTTAACGAGATTCCTTGCCTTACCGTTCACGACACCGCCTGAAATGATTTTCGGGGGCGCCTTAGCTGCCGGCGGCGGATCATCGTTGTCGCTTGAGTCCTCGCAATTCTGGCACTGAAGAATGCGCTGGTCCGCGTTCGGATCTGCTGCAGATCTCGAGTTTGAATCACCGATTTTAAAGGCGACGCCCGGGCGGACCGCAAAGACCTCGGTATTGCGATTGGGCTTCTGAATGTCCTTGATGTTGTCGAGACGGTTGGAGATGACTTCCTTAACCGTGTCAACCGCCTGCTTCACAGTCTTCTCAGGCTTCTGCTCCTGCTCGGGCTCTGGAGTTGGTTCAGGGGGTGGTGCAACTTCCAACGAGGAGAGTTCAAAGTCTTTCGTATTGTCGTCGAGCTTGATACCGAAGAGGCTGACCGTCCACGCAGTCACGACTGCGGTCAACGTAATCAACAAGATTACCGATAGAAGCTGATTTCTTTTTAAGTTTTCTTCCGAATGACTTCTTGATTCGACTAACTGATCTAGCATATGTAGCTCGACTCCTAAGATTGCGGTGCTTACCGAGTCATTGAGTGCTGAAATTCGATGCTGATGAAAACTGGTCAGTTGCTCTAGAGCTTAATACTACATTAGGGAGAACGCTTAACCGCTCTGCAAAACTTCCAATCGAGCGCGCCCAAACGCAACTGAAACGAAATTCTTTTTAAGTGATCAACGGAACGGATTCTAAAAGGTTCCAAATTCAATGTCAACCGATAAACGGCCTCAGCAGATGCACCTTAAACCTTTAATTTTCATCAGTTTCTAGGTACTCCGATACTACATCTTTGTACTGCTATCTGGTGATGGGTCGCCTGATGCCGGACTGCCTCGATGCCGATGCCAATTTTTCACCGCCCGATGGACCTGAAGGTGTGGAAGCGTCCTTCATTTTTGCCACTCCAAGCTTGCCCTGCCACCAAATCGCGATCGGACTTGCGATGGCAATCGTCGAGTAGGTTCCGGTAATCGTTCCGACGAACAGCGCAAGTGAAAATCCACGCAGCACTTCGCCACCAAAAAGAACCAGCGCGAGAACCGAAAGAAAAACGAGGCCGCCCGTGATCACAGTTCTCGACATGGTCTGGTTGATTGCGTCGTTGGGCGTTGCGTAAAGAGACCGATCTCGATGGAGCGTCATGTTCTCACGAATACGGTCAAAGATGACGATTGAGTCGTTCACCGAAAATCCGACCAAGGTGAGCAGGGCCGCGAGAACGGTAAGACTGATCTCCCATTGGAACACCGAGAAAAATGCGAGCGTCACCAGCACATCGTGGAAGACCGCGATAACCGCACCGGCCGCGTAGGTCCAGTCGTATCTGAAAGCGATGAAAAGCAGGATGCCGACCAACCCGAGAAGGGTGGCTGTGACTGCCCTGTTGCGAAGCTCTTCACCAGCGACCGGTCCAACCGAATCGGTACCGACAATCTTGTATGCCGATGAGGGGTCCTGGTCGAGTGAAATCGCTCCCTCAGCCTCTTTTCCGAACGAGTCGAGCGCCTTTTTGACGACCTCACGACCCTGATTCACCTGCGTACCGCCATCGGTCGCGACTTGTGCTTCGGTCGATTCAAAGAGCGGGACCTTGATGAGCACTTCGTCCTTCTTGTCGAGAGACGCCTGGATGACCGCATCGGTTACGCCCTGTGCGGCGAGCGCCTGACGGATGGCGTCCTCTTCCGGCTTCTCACGGAACTTGGCGGTGATGACCGATCCGCCCTTGAAGTCGACTCCAAGGTTGAAGGCGTCGGTACCACCAGGCGTGAGCTGACGCCCGACAGCTGAGACCAATCCCGCGATGAGAATGAGAATCGAAATTCCGATGAGCGGCTTCCTCGCGCCCATCCAATCGACTTTGATATTGGTAAAGATTTCGAACATTGGATTATTGCCTCGAACCCCCATCCGCCAGACGAATGGGAGTCAATGATCTTAAATGCTGATTTTCTTGAGTTCCCTGCCGCCTGCCAACTCCATGAGCCACATGAAGATCGTCCTCGAAACAAAGACCGCGGTGAACAGATTGATTAAAAGTCCGAGAATCAATGTGACCGCAAATCCCCTGATCGGGCCCGAGCCGTACATGTACAGGATTACTGCGGAAAGAATCGTCGTGACGTGCGTATCGATGATGGTTATGAACGCTCTATCGAATCCAAGATCGACCGCGCGCTTGACCGATTGACCCGCTCTCAGTTCCTCTCTCATTCTTTCAAAGATGAGGACGTTCGAGTCGACCGCCATACCGATGCCGAGGATGAGACCCGCGATACCCGGCAGCGTCAGGGTCGAATCGAGCATTACCAGCGCTGCAACGGTCAGGATCATGTTAAGAATCAACGCGAGCACGGCATTGACTCCCGAACCGCGGTAATAAAACAACATGAAAACGAGCACGAACACGAGACCGCCGAGCGATGCTTCGACGCCGGCCTTGATTGAATCGGCGCCTAGGCTCGGACCTACGGTCCGTTCCTCTTGGTATTCGAGTTTCGCGGGGAGCGCGCCGGATCTCAGCGTCAGTGCGAGATCTTCGGCTGATTTCTTGGTGAACCTGCCTTCGATCTGCCCGCTGTCGAAAATCTGACTCTTGATGACAGGTGCAGATTTGATCTCACCGTTAAGAACGATGGCGAGATATTTCCCGACGTTGCGACCGGTCCATTCACCGAATGCCTGGGCGCCGGCCGGCTTGAGACTGAAGCTGATCTGATAGTCAGAGTCCTGTCCGGTTCTCGAGACCGCCGCCGCATCACGAAGCTCATTTCCCTCAACGATGGCAGGGTACTCGACGACCATGTACTGAACCTGCTTTTCCTCGCCCGATGCAGCAGTCTTGCCGTCTTGGCGCTCGACATAGGGAAGCACACGCTTGTTGAACGGTACCGATCCTCCGAGTGATGCAACGGCCTCTTGCTCGGTGTTGAATGTCTGGAACGAATCACTTGCAACCTTCATCAGGGAGAGCGAGGACTCAGAGCCGATTAGCTCTTTGACTCGGTC
>CAXRBW010000020.1:0-12142 GCA_964228775.1 Pyrinomonadaceae bacterium
CACATCAAGCACAGACTCCACACCGGGATGAAGCTTCCACGACACTTCTTTGGCGTCTGGAAGTTGCTTCGCTTCAGAAACCGCCCCGACTTCCGGAAGATCCGCTCTTAGTACCGGATTGGTGATTGTGCTTTCGGTCACTACTGTCAAAGAAGTGTCCGCGGTGAGCGTACCTTCGCCGAGAGAAATCCTAGAAATTCCGCCGAATGGTGCAAGCCAGTCCTTTCGTGGGAGCGATTCCAAATTGAATCGGTTGAAGTTCTCCCACATCCCTGCGTCAATTTCAGTAGGGAATGAATTTGAAATCACCCAAAACTGCGGAGTGCCACCCTCTTTTATCTCACCGATCCGATTTTCTTTAAGACTTATCGTGTACTGCGCATTGGCAGCAGAAAAGAGCAATAGGCCAAGAATCAGAATGGGGAGTCCGCGGTGGAGTATGCGCATCATTTTTTAACCAGGAAAAAAGAAGCTCGGTAGCGGTCGGCACGGTAGATTGATTTGGTGTATTCAACAGGTCTGTTTTCCTCCGCGAACACCGTTCTGTAGACGATCAGAATTGCAGAACCAGTCTCCGCTTTCAGCAGCTCTGACATTTCTTGGTCTGCAATCGATGCCTCCAAATCCTCTGCTGCAGAGTGGAGTTTGACCCCGTAATCTTCACTTACCGCCTGGTACAGGGAGTGCTTTCCAAAATCATAGTTATCAAGTCCTGGAAACCGATCGAATGGAAGAACAGTTGTTTCGACAGACATCGGAATTTCATCAGCAAGTCTCAGGCGCTCAAGAACGTAGACCTTGTCTCCAATATTAAGTCCAAGACTCTCGGCTACTTCCTTCGTCGCAGTCTCGACATCAAAACGTAGAACTTTTGATACCGGCTTCAAATTCTTTTTGCGCATCTCCTCGGTGAACCCATTCAGATTCCTCGTATGAATATCCATCTTCGCAGGAGATACAAACGTCCCTTTTCCCTGCTTTTGATAGATTAATCCTTCTTCGCGCAACGCATTGATAGCTTGCCTGACTGTCATTCTGCTCACTTTCAATTTTTCAGCTAGTTCCCTCTCAGAGGGAATCGTCTCGTCCGATTTCAATCTTTGAGAAAGAATTCCTTCTCTTAAATAGTCGTAAATTTGAGCATGAAGCGGAGAGCTGGAATTACGATTGAGTTTCATATGGATTCGGGTGGGCTAGACCACTCTAATTTAAATATTTGGGCAAAACAAATTAATCCGAATGTCAGACATTATAGTCGGCAAATACTCCAACATGGAACCAAACTACCCACTTAAAGATGGTGAGGCAGATGTTGCCACTCTATTCGAAAGACTAGCTTCGAGGGTCGGTTATTGGGTAGGAAGAATGCTGAGGAATAGACGCGGAATCTACCAGCGGTGATATGCGGGATGACCTTCTCTTACTTGAACGAATGTACCCGTGCAGGTTGCGCAGACTTTTCCGCCCGCAATCAACTCGCCTTCAACCACTGCACGGTCATCTGACGCTTCAGTTACTCGCGCTTTCAAAGTGATAAGTTCCTTGAAGGGCGTCGGACGTTTTAGCTTTATCGAGTATTCGGCGGTAACCGTGCACCCAGGATGATCATTGCCTGACATCGTCATCAGGTAATGTGCTGCAGCCCAATTACAATGACAATCCAAGAGCGATCCTATGATTCCCCCGTTCAACATTCCTGGAAATGCTTGGTGATGTTCCTCCGCACGCCACTCACATATATACTCATCACCGACCACGAAGCTACGAATCTTCAGACCTTTTTCGTTCGCCACACCACATCCGAAACAGATTCCTTTCGGTGCGTAGATCTCCTGCAACGATTTATCTTCCATACGGTTTAGTTGGGACAGATCAGCTTAATGCAGCTCCCATCTGAGTTCTTCCGCCATTCTTCGCATATGTTACCATCACACCGTTTTTATTGAATCGTATCGATTGCGGAGGTCAAGAATGGAACTCAGTCTGATTGCGGTGGCGGTCATAATTTGGCTAACAATCGGCTACTTCGCTTACGGTCGTTGGGTATCGAAGCAGTTTTCATTGAATGACTCCGAAACCACGCCCGCGAATTTGGTGAATGACGGACAGGATTTCGTACCCACCCGGCCGTTTTATTTGTTCGGTCAACATTTTTCCGCCATCGCTGCCGCAGGACCGATTGCAGGACCGATTCTCGCATGCCAATCATTTGGCTGGTTACCCTGCCTATTGTGGATTTCACTTGGCGTTGTTCTCATCGGTGCAGTGCATGACTTCTCCGCTCTCACGTCATCGGTCCGCCATGGCGCGAAATCCATCGCAGAAATAACCCGAGAAAGACTGGGTAAGAATGCAGGATCGGCGATGATGGTTTTCATATGGATAGCTTTGATCTATGTCATAGTTGCCTTCACCGATATAACGGCGGGGACTTTTGTTTCAGGAACTGAAGAACTCGAAGGTGTTTCATTTAACGCTGGCGGCGCCGTTGCGTTCGCCGCAATCGCATATCTCGCCCTGTCAGTGATTCTTGGACTTGTCGAAAGATTTTTGAAACCACCCCTCTGGCTGACTACCTTGATCTTCGTTCCGACCGCATTCTCTCTTTCATATCTCGGTACGGAGTACAGTGGGCTATTCATTCTCGAACATTACCAATGGGCGTTGCTTATTCTCGGCTACTGCGTGGTCGCCTCAGTGACGCCGGTATGGCTTCTCTTGCAGCCCCGCGGATATTTAGGTGGCTTCATTCTTTACACCGCCATTGCCATCGGCATCATCGGGGTGTTTTTCGGTAACTATCCGATTCAACAACCGATGTTCAAGTCTTTCGATGTCGGCGGAATGACAGGAATGCTTTTTCCTTTCCTGTTTGTCACGATCGCCTGTGGAGCTTGTTCCGGGTTCCATGGTCTGGTTTGTTCTGGTACGACTTCGAAGCAGCTCGATAGAGAGACCCACGCCCACCCCGTTGGTTACGGTGCAATGCTTGCAGAGGGTTTTGTTGCATTCATTGCCTTAGTGACCATCATGATCATCGCCACGAGTCCGACTGAAAAAGTCGTTCCAGGAAAAATATACGGACAGGGAATTGGTGAATTTCTGACAATCATCATCGGTAAGGAATACAGGAATTTTGCGATAACCTTCGGCGCAATGGCCTTCTCGACATTTGTCTTCGACACTCTCGATGTCAGTCTCCGGCTTGGGCGATACATTATTCAGGAGTTGCTCGGCTTGAAAACACTAGTCGGCGCAATTCTCGGCACCCTCTCAACAGTCGCCATTCCAGTGCTGGTTGTTTTCGTCGCTCCGAAGGGGAGTTGGGATCAATTTTGGATTTTGTTCGGAGCCTCCAATCAGTTACTTGCCGGCCTGACATTACTCTCGATAACTGTATGGCTCTATCAGGCACGAAAGCGAATCGCATTCACTTTGATACCGATGCTTTTCGTTCTTGTTGTCACCCTGACTGCTTTGGGATCGTTAGTGGTATCTAATTTGCGACAAGCTAACGGGCTTGATATCAAACTGATAAATGGGCTCGCCGCCTGTGCCTTGATTGGCCTCGCGGTATTCCTAGTAATATCCGCGCTCGCCAAAACATATATGAATCGACGATCCGCGCCGAGCCTCTGACGCCCGACCCATCATTTCTATGAACACCGAGATAGAGGAATCAGAACTCATTCCCACGGAAAAACTTTCTCCCGCTGAACAAAAGTTCGAGATTTGGAGAAAACGTCTGGGCTTCTTTTTGGCACCGGCCGCTTTTCTCGCCATCTACTTTTCGTCCATCGCACTTCCATACGAGTCGAAGACCCTTGCCGCCGTTATAGTCGGCGTTGTCCTTTTATGGCTCTGTGAATCAATCCCGATGCCGATTACCGCAGTTCTCGGCGCATCTCTTGCCGTGCTGCTCGGAGTCGCACCGGCAAAGGATGTATTCGCACCGTTCGCAGATCCCCTGATGTTTCTCTTTGCAGGATCGTTCATGATTGCGCGCGCCATCTTCATCCATGGCCTTGATAAGAGATTTGCTTATGGAGTGCTTTCGTGGAGGATCATCGACGCACGACCGTCTCGAATTCTGTTTGCATTCGGTGCTGTTACCGCATTTCTTTCCGCTTGGATTTCGAATACGGCAACCACGGCAATGATGTTTGCGATCGGAATGTCCATACTCTCATTTCTCTTTTCTCAAAAAGATGAGGTTGGGAGGACAATCGGCATCGGCTATGCAACGGCAATGATGTTAATGACAAGTTTTGCCGCTTCCATCGGCGGTCTCGCGACACCCATCGGAACACCACCAAACATAATCGGCATAGGATTCTTAAAGAAAGCAGGTATCGAGGTCACATTTTTCGAATGGATGGTAATCGGAGTTCCGGTCGTGATACTCCTTTTCCTCTTCCTTTTTACCTATCTCAACATTCTTTCGCCCTCGAGAGTTAATCGCATCAACGGTGCAGCGGCTATGATTGCGGACGAAAGAAAGAAATTGGGTGCTTGGACAACAGCCCAAAAATCAACTTTGATTGCCGCACTGTCTGCCGTGGTTTTCTGGGTCACTCCAGGCGTTATCGCCCTCTTGTTTGGTGAGCGGAGTTCCGAATATCTATTCCTCAATTCTCGATTACCTGAAGGTGTCGGCGCGCTGATGGCCGTCGTCCTTCTTTTTCTCCTCCCAGGCAATGAGAAGGGTGAGCGTGCGCTCTCGTGGGAAGAAGCCGTCAAAATCGATTGGGGAATAATTCCGCTTTACGGCGGCGGCTTCGCTCTGGGAGTACTTGCTCTTAATACCGGACTTGCTCAAGCCGCAGGGGAAGGGCTGACGGCTCTGATTCCATTTTCTGGTGAGACAGGTTTGATTATCGCGGGTGTGATAGTCGCCCTGATAATCTCAGAAATTTCATCGAACACTGCTTCTGCGAATATGGTGGTGCCCGTTGTGATCGCAATTGCGCAGGCTCAAGGAATCAACCCATTTGTTCCAGCACTCGCCGCCACCATGGCTTCATCACTCGGCTTTATGTTGCCCGTCTCAACACCGTGCAACGCCATCGTTTACGGTTCAGGCTACATCCCCATCATGAAGATGGTGCGATACGGATTTCTTTTGGATTTATTTGGAGCGGCGAGCATCATCACAGCGATGCTGATCCTGAGTTGGTCTATCGGATAGATTTTACCAACCATCTACACCTACAACTTTTTTCTGCGCTCGACTCCGAGTTCCTTCAATTGAACCTCATCGACTGACCCAGGCGCATCCATCATCAAATCCTGTGCCGATGCTGTTTTCGGAAAAGCCATAACGTCCCTTATGTTCTCGGTTCCGCAGAGAATCATGCAGGTCCGTTCAATTCCCGCCGCGAAACCACCATGTGGCGGGGTGCCGAATTCCAAAGCGTCAAGAAAAAATCCAAATCTCTCTCTCGCCACCTCTGGTGTAAGTCCGAGAGCCTTGAAATTCAATTCCTGAATGTCCTTTTGGTGGATTCGGATTGAACCCCCGGCACATTCGTAACCGTTTATCACGACATCGTATGCTTTAGCCCGTACAGTTCCGAGAAGGTGAGTCTGTGAAGGATCATTCACCGCCGAGCGAAATGTCTCGATGTCCTCGTCCATCGGTGAAGTGAATGGATGATGCGCAGCATCAAAACTTCCTGTGTCCGCGTTGTATTCGAACATCGGAAACTCTGTAACTATCAATGGTTTGAACAGACTCCTGTCTATCAATCCTTCTTGTTTGGCGACCTCATTGCGAAGTGAGCCCAGTGCCGCCGCAACCACATTGGTGGTTCCCGCAACAATAAGAATCGCATCGCCTTCTTTGGCCCCGCTATGTTTGGCAATCTCGACTATTTTCGCCTCACCTAGAGGCTTCAGAAGAGAAGACGTCAGCTCCTGTCCGACTTTTATCCAGGCAAGGCCTCCGGCACCGTATCGTTTTACGAATTCCTGGAGTTCGTCAAGTTGCTTTCTTGAATAGTCAGCTTTTCCATTAACGACGATACATTTAATCTGCCCGCCTGTTTCGACCACGGTTTTGAAAGCCGCGAACTCCGTCTCTTTGAAAAGTTCCGTCAGCTCACACAGCTCCATTCCGTAACGGAGATCCGGCTTATCGGATCCGAAACGTCTGATTGCCTCTTCATAAGTCATCCGAGGGAACGGATTCGTAAGATTGACTCCAATCAGCCCCAAGACCTTTGTGAACATGCCTTCCATGAGTCGATATACGGCTTCAGGATGGGCAAAGGACATTTCCACATCTAGTTGTGTGAATTCCGGTTGTCGGTCTGCGCGAAGATCCTCATCTCTGAAACACCGCGCAATCTGAAAATACTTGTCTAGACCTGCAATCATGCAAATCTGTTTGAGAATCTGAGGTGATTGGGGCAACGCAAAGAAACGTCCTTCATGGATCCGTGAAGGAACAATGAAGTCGCGTGCTCCCTCCGGCGTTGATTTTAGAAGAATTGGGGTTTCAATCTCAGTGAAGCCGAGTCCATCCATGTATTCGCGTATAGCGCGGACAGCTTTTGCCCTCATACGGAGGTTATGTTGCAGTTGCGGTCTTCGAAGATCGAGATATCTAAATTTCAATCGAGTGTCTTCACTCGCTAGATTCTCGGAACCCAACGCTTCAAGTTGGAAGGGCAAGGTCTTCGCCTCATTCAAAATCAGAATTTCCCTGGCCACCACTTCAATCTCTCCAGTTGGAAGTTTGGAGTTCGCGGTGCCTTCAGCCCGTGGGTTCACGCGGCCTTTCACAGCTATCACGAATTCGCCTCTCAGATTCTTTGCCTTGGCATGTGTCCCAGGATTGTCCTCTTCGCTGATCACGATTTGAGTCAGTCCATCCCGATCACGCAGGTCTATAAAGGTAAGAACGCCAAAATCACGTTTCTTGGCGACCCATCCCATAAGAATCACATCGGTTCCGATGTCACTTGAGCGGAGACTGCCACAAGAATGAGTTCTTTCTAGCTCTCCAAGTTGATCGAACATATTTGAATCCACCTGTCCTTAAGCGAACCGCACCTTATCTGCATGCAAAAGAAAAACGCCTTTCGGTCTGATGTGACGAAAGGCGGTACGCTGATTCACCAACGCACTTGCCCGTCAATTATCGTCATTGTTGCACCGAAAAGCGCCCATAAAATTAAGAGAATAATACAATTCAATCAATACGAGAGCAACCCCTTTTTCGGACTATCCGAAATAGAATATTGAGAAATAATAAACAAGAGGAGCGTTAAGTAGGATGCTGTCGAGGCGGTCTAGTATTCCGCCATGTCCCGGAAGAATGGATGCAGCATCTTTTAATCCAGCTCCTCGTTTGAATGCACTCTCGACGATATCTCCGAAGAATCCAATCACCGTCATCGTTGAAGCAAGAGCCAATCCGGGAATAGGCTCCAATTCTCTGAAAAATGAATAGCTTGCACCAAGTGCAAGTGCACCTGACAAAACGATTCCACCAATCAAACCTTCCCAGCTTTTACCCGGTGAAATTTTAGGAACGATTTTATGTTTCCCGAAACTTCTTCCGACGTAGTAGGCCCCCGTGTCTGCTCCCATCACCACCAAAAACAGGAAGCCGAGGAGTTTTGTCGACAAATTTGAAACTAGACTGTTTTCAAATCCATTTCGGATTGCCAACATGTAGCCACCTAGAAATGCGACGTAAATGACCCCGAGCAGCGTGACGCCGGTGCCCGCGAGCATCTTAGAGAAATCAGCTTGGAACCTAAATGTTTGAGTGATAAGCAGGGTCGCTGTGAATATAAGAAGACTGAGAATCAAAAGTGTCGGGTAATCTCTCGGCGCGTCTACAAAAAATGCAACGAAAAGCAATGCGGCACCGCAGTATGCGATAGATGCATCACCATTTAATTGCATGTGTTTTGTCAGCGAAAAGAATTCGTAAATCCCTGCACCTATGACAATGGCTGTCAAAAATGCGAATGGCCATTTTGTTGAAGGATGACTTACGAGTTCAGGAAGCACCACCGTTAGAATCAGCACCGGCAATGCAATCAGCGATGTAGCTACTCGTTTATTCATAAAAACCTCTCCCTCTATTCGCCATCGACTCCACCGAATCGCCTTTCCCTCTTTTGGAACTCAATAATAGCCTTCAGAAATTCAGTTCGCCGGAAGTCAGGAAAAAGCACTGGGGTCACATAGATCTCGCTATATGCGATTTGCCAAAGAAGGAAATTAGAAATTCGAAACTCACCGCTCGTTCGAATGAGAAGGTCAACATCTGGAAGTCCGGAGGTGTAGAGTTCCTTCTCAACATCATCCTCTGAAAGCTCGCTAACCACCCTTCCGTCAGCACCCAGCTTACTGACTGCTTTCTTGACCGCTTGCAAAATCTCCGCTTTGCCGCCGTAATTCAAAGCAAGATTCAGAATAGTTCCCGTATTTCCCTCAGTCTGTCTCCTCGCTGCCTCAATCGCAGATTGAATTTCCTCTGGCATAGATTCCAAATCGCCGATTGTTCTGAAACGCATATTGTTTCCGTGGACTACCTTCATTTCACGTTTCAAATAAAGTTTCAGCATCTGCATCAACCCGGTCACCTCATCCTGTGGACGCCGCCAATTCTCGGTTGAAAAGGCAAACAATGTGACCGCCTGAATCCCGAGTCTGACGGATGTGTCGAGAACGGCCCGGACTGATTCCGCGCCTTCCTGATGACCGAACAACCGAGGCTTGCCCCGCTGCTTCGCCCATCTTCCGTTGCCATCCATGATGATTGCGATATGTTTAGGCAATCGCGCTGGCTCAATCTGTTCGAGCAGGCCACGATCTTCAGAGTCCGCATCGACGACTGATTGGAAATTCTCAAACATTTCTCACCTCAATCGATACTATTGCGGACTTGTTAATCATGCCGTAAATATGTGGATAGAGCTCGCCTGCCGTCGACGGTTCGCTGACCAAGCGAGAAGAAAGTAAGGAACAATCTATAGTAAGAATCAGTACCGAGTTCTCCTGACCGTAATACCTTTCAATCACTCCATCCACCTGTTCGGCATAACTGCAATGAATGAACCCCTCTGTATCTAGACTAGGGGAGAAATAATGTTCAGAGGCAGCAAACCTTTCCCATACTTCAGTGGTCACTATGTGATAAATAAACATTTCCTCAATAGTAGACTCTGACCAACGTCAGACCACTTGCGGGCGCCGTAGGACCAGAGAGACTTCTATCGCGACTTTGAATGGCTTCCGCAATGGATACAGCTGACCGTTCACCGCGTCCGACTTCGAGAAGTGTCCCGACCATCGCTCTCACCATGTAGCGCAGAAACCCATCGCCAGTCACCTCAAATTCAAAAACATTCCCATTCGCAATTTCGCTGAAGTGTGATGTGACACTGAACTTTGAGACCGTCCGCACTTTGTCTTCAGAGTCGCTCTGCGCTGCAGAAAATGCGGTCCAATCATGTTGTCCGACAAAAGCCAACGCACCTTCGATCATTTTCTCTAGATTCAATTCCCTGTATTCCAATGACGCGAAGCGCGAAAATAGGGGTGACATCACCGAACTGTTCACCACGCGATAGCGGTAGGTCTTACCGATGGCCGAAAATCGTGAATGAAAGCTATCATCTACCGCGTCCACCGCGAGGATTCTTACATCAAAGGGGAGATTTCCATTTAGAGCTGACTTTAATTTATCAGGCCCAATCTCCCTTGAGATTTTGATGTTGGCCACTTGACCCTCTGCGTGCACCCCGGCGTCAGTGCGCCCCGAACCACATACAAAAACCTCTTCACCCTCAATGATGGAAACGGCCCTGGTCAATTCACCCTGTACCGTTCTCTCGCTTTCTTGTACCTGCCAGCCATGAAAGTCGGTCCCATCATATTGAATGAGTAACCGAAAGTTTGTTTTCACGCTCGACTCCCAGGCTTATAGGCTTTTTCCCCTGCCGCACACATCGGACATTCGTCAGGTTTGTAACTCGGAACATCAAGCGTAGCTAGTGAAATCCTCGGCACTCCTACGTCAGCACCACCTGCAGACCGATCAATTATCGATGCAGCACCGATAACCAATGCCCCCCGATCAGTAAGAACTGACATGCACTCTTTAGTTGAACCTCCAGTTGTGATCACATCCTCGACCACTAGAATTCTTTCTCCGGATCCGACATTGAATCCTCTTCTAAGCGTCATCACACCGTTTTCACGTTCAGTCCAAATAAATCTGACTCCAAGTGCCTGTGCAACTGCATAGCCTATGATCAATCCGCCAATTGCCGGCGACGCAACGGTGTCAATCGAGACACCGCTAAATTTCTCAGCTATTTCAGCCCCGAGACGATTGGCATCCGCGGGATTCTGCAGTGCCAGTGCGCATTGCAGATACTTTGTACTGTGAAGCCCGCTCGAAAGGATGAAATGCCCTTTCAAAAGCGCGTTAGTCTTCATGAATTGTTCGAAAATTGAATCGGAGCCCATAGGTTTTGGAGCATTATTACAGATAGGAAAACGATAGGGAAATCACTCGATTGTCTCGATTGCACTCTATAGATTTGCCCGATAGAATCGAGTTTTCACCGATGCCTTACGCCAATCTAATCTGCACTACAAGCCTCGTCGAGCATACTGTCAAACTTCTGCAACAGTCAGAAGGCTGCGTAGGTATCGAGCGGATCCTCCACGAGGTATTCGGCATCACCAATGCGTCTTCTGACCTGGCTACCAATCTAATCTCTGATCTCGCATCCCGCGATCCAAGGCTTTCACTCAACGAAAAACATATTGAGCTGAACCAAGATATCTTTTCCGCTAACAATTTAAATGCCGCCACATTCACGGTCTTTGATTTGGAAACAACAGGCGCAAGTGCACCTCCCTGTCGGATAACCGAAATCGGAGCGGTGAAAATTGAGGCAGGACGGATCACTGACGCTTTCCATACGATGGTCGACCCCCAATGTCCGATTCCATCTTTTATCAGCCAGCTCACGGGAATAACCGACGAAATGGTAACTGGGGCACCAAAGTTCGTCGATGTGATGTCATCTTTCCTTGGATTCATCGGTGATTCGATTGTGGTAGCACACAATGCCCAGTTCGATCTTCGCTTTTTAAATTACGAAATCGGGATGATTCATGAGGAATATAGATTGGGAAATCAACATCTTTGCACCGTGCAGCTATCGAAAAAGCTCATGCCGGATCTTGAAAACCACCGCCTCAACACTCTAGCCCGACATTTCTCAATTCCTCTCGTAAACCACCACCGCGCCTCTGATGATGCGCGTGCTACCGCTGAAATATTTCTCAATCTTCTCGATATGCTCAGCGCAATCGGTATCACCAATCTTGACGAAGTAAGGACTCTGCGCCGCCCGGCTACTACGACCGCTGGCGCACGATGATAAAATAAAAACATGGCCGACTTGGAACTAGAACCCACGAATCTGCAGCAACTGAACATCAAATCGACACCACGCTCAGAGATGAGCCTTTTCCCTCTAGATACATTTGAGTACGAATATGCCGGGAAGGAAATTTGGATCGACTTTGAGATTCCGGAATTCACCGCGATTTGTCCATTCTCGGATTTTCCAGATTTCGCAGTGATTCGGCTGAAATATGTTCCTAATAAGAGATGTATCGAACTTAAAAGTCTCAAGCTCTACATCAATTCATTTAGAAACATAAAAGTCTTTCACGAGCATGTCGTAAACATCATTCTCGATGATTTTGTGAAAGCGTGTGATCCGATGAGGGTGGAACTTGAAGGGGACTTTCATGTACGTGGCAACATCAAGACCGTTGTCCGCACAAGCTATTCCAAGAAATAGAGTCTCAATGTTTCGGCAAATCTAATCGGAAGGTTGAGCCCTGACCTGCCACCGATGTGACAGTCATTTCCCCACCATGTAGTCGTGCGAGATGTTTGCAGATGGCAAGCCCCAGTCCGGTACCGCCAATTTCTCTAGATCGCGCTTTATCGGTACGGTAAAATCTTTCAAATAAACGGGGTAGATGCTCCGGCGCAATTCCCTCACCAGTGTCATTTACGATTACCGAAATGGAATCCTCACTTTCCTCGCATGAAACTCGCACCGAACCACCCTTAGAATTGAACTTAACA
>CAXRBW010000021.1:0-2278 GCA_964228775.1 Pyrinomonadaceae bacterium
TTTAGAGACCGCGCTTGAATCAACAGGGCAGCGGTGCCGAGCAGTGCGGCGGCACTTACGAGAATGAATCCCCATTTGGAGGCTTGAGAAAGATCTCCGAGTAGCCAGAACGTGAAACTTCTCAGTTTTGCAGCATCCAAAACGGATGTGAGTAGGACAATTATCGAGGACAGCATGGTCGTCACAATGACCCCTGAAAGCACGAGACGCTCAACATTCATGCCTGCTTTCGATCTCGCCATCTGATACACAGCCACGGTTGCGAGCACTGCGCCGATGAAAGCGAATACAGGGCGAATTATCTCCACCTCTCCGGCGATGAAAATCGCAAGCATGGTTCCAAGTGCCGCGCCATTGGAAACTCCGAGAAGGTAAGGTTCAGCGAGCGGATTGCGGAGAAGGGCTTGGAGTGCGGCCCCTGATACGGCCAATGCGGCGCCAATTCCGGCACCTAGCAAAACTCTCGGAATGCGGATGTCGAAAAGAATCGTGCGGTCCAAATCCGACCAGCGCGAGAAGGAAATGCTTTCACTTCCGATCAAGATAGCAACTGTCAGACTGCTCGCCAGCGCAAATAACAATATGAGGAATTTTCCAGTTTGTCCCTTCATTTCTCAACATCTCCATGGAGAAACGTGGACAACTTCTCAAGCGTGTCCACCATCCGCGGACCTGGACGGGAAATCAGATCGGCATCGATTCGATAAACCCTTCCCGTTTTCACCGCCCTTGAATTCCTGAAAACCTCGTTGACTTCACGGTTATCTTCACTGTCAGAAAGGACAATCACGTCGGGGTCGAAAGAAACCGCGGTCTCCTTGCTGAGCCGCGGATATCCTCCCGTGACATCCCCTGTCACTGAACGACCTCCTGCGCGGTAGATAATTTCAGTCAGAAACGATTCTTTACCAATCGAGAAGAGGGGCTCTTTAGAAATTTGAAGGAAAACGGTCGGGCGGTACTCATACTTAAATGCATCGACGTCCATAATCCTGGCTTGAAGGGAGTTAAGGATCGCCGATGCAACGAATGAGGTACCGAAAAGATCGCCGAATCTTCTAATGTCGGAAAAAATTCCCTCTATATCTTTTGGGTCCGAGACAAATACTGTGATTCCTTCACTCTCCATTTGCCGCGTGAAGGTCTCAATCTGCGAGGCGGTTGAGACGAAAACAACCTGTGGCTTGAGGGCCACAATGGCCTCGATGTTCGGCCTGACCGTATCTCCAACCTTCTGAATCCGCTTTGCTTCCTCTGGATAGTTGCAAAAAGATGTCACACCAACTAGCCGATCTCCGCCACCCGCGGCAAAAATGCTCTCGGTGATGCTCGGCGCAAGCGACACTGCCCTCTCAATAGTGACTGGCAGTGTCACCGTTCGCCCCAAATCGTCCTTCACTAGCCTTGTCTCTGCCCGTGGAGATTCGGGACGAACGGAACATCCGCAAAGAATGCAGAGCAAGATGATGATTGGAAGCGATATAGAACGGTACATAAAGAAAAAACCCTGGCGCTCAAACTAAAAGTCGTTGAGAGGCAGGGCGCTGGCAATGCAGTGTACCGTCCAACCAAACGTCTTTACGCGAGAACGTTTCGGCCGAAAAGATTCCGACTGAGGTATTCTGGCTGACCGATTTCTCGGATTCACAGTGGCGCGACCGCGCGGGATTTACACCCGACTTCCCCTCCATATCCGCAACTTTGCGGAGTCAGAGTCATTAAGGCATTTTAAAGATCTCGTCAGAAGTGACACTGTTCTGAGCGATGGACTCGGATATTAAGGCCCCTGCGAATACTTGTCAAAGACAATGTGTACTGACTTGTCTTTAAACTGATATCGGTAATATCTTTGGAGGTCAGACAGATTCAGCTCTCTCGCCTTGATCTATGCCACACCTGCTTACTCTGCGACCGCTGAGCAATTCATCGAGACTTGGTTGGTCGAACAGCCGGTACGGTACCTTCGATTCATGCAAGCGCCGGTACTACTACCATTACTACGGCAGCAAATTTGACACTGCTGTATCTGGAAATCTCATTTGGAAACTGAAAGAGCTGACAAGCATCGCGCTCACTATCGGAAATGTCACTCATAAGACAATCGAAGCACTTCTAAAACGACTAATCACGACTGAAATACCGATTGACCGTTTACGGCTCGATGAATTCATCCGAGACATGGTCAAAGATGAGCTTCGGCAAAAAATCTTCTTCGAGGTCTACTACGGTGAAAAGTCAGAGATTTCCGAAGATGAAATCTTCACTAAGGCAAATGAGA
>CAXRBW010000022.1:0-6878 GCA_964228775.1 Pyrinomonadaceae bacterium
CAAGAGCTGTAACATCCGTGTTGAAGTCGGAGTGTCGAAGGGGAGCGCGGATTTACAATCTCGCCGGACGTCACGTTTCGATGAAAGATATCGTGAGTAGTCTGTCGGAAGGTCTTGGAAGTTCGGCGCCGACACTGAGGATGCCTTCGAATGTTGCCCTCGTTCTCTCTCGGCTCTTCGGCGGACGATTCGGCGTGCCTAGTCGCGAGAGACTCGAGAAATTCCTATCGAGTGACGTGATCTCTAGCGAGAACTTTCAGCGCGAGTTCGGCGTTTCTTTCGACACAGATATGAGAGCGATCCTCCGTGAATACGGATCGAGTCTTATTAATGTGGACTGATTATTCCCACTCGATCGTACTTGGCGGCTTTGAAGAGATGTCGTAGACCACGCGGTTTATTCCCCGCACCTCTGCTGTTATCCGCGACGAAACCTTTTGAAGGAAATCATGCGGAAGGCGTGCCCAGTCGGCAGTCATACCGTCGGTCGAGGTAACGGCCCGTAAGGCAATCGCGCGGTCATAAGTTCTGAAATCTCCCTGAACACCCACCGATTGGATTGGCAACAGAACTGCAAATGCCTGCCATACATCATTGTAAAGTTTGAAGTTGTGAAGCTCCTCGATATATATCTTGTCGACTCGCTGCAGCAACTCAACTTTCTCAGGGGTTATGTCTCCCAGAATCCTCACGCCGAGACCCGGACCCGGGAACGGGTGGCGCTCAAGTATCATCTGGGGAATTCCCAAATCTTTACCGATTGCCCGAACCTCATCCTTGAACAACTCGCGTAGCGGTTCGATGAGCTTGAGGTTCATCTTTTCCGGAAGGCCGCCGACATTGTGGTGCGACTTGATTGTCACACTTGCACCGCGCAGAGAGACCGACTCGATGACGTCGGGGTAGAGAGTTCCCTGCACCAGCCATTTAACCTCTCCGATTTTATGTGCCTCGGCATCGAAGACATCAATGAAGGTCTTACCAATCGCCTTACGCTTATGTTCGGGATCAGTTAATCCTGAGAGTGCCGAGTAAAAAGCGTTTGACGCATCGACTCCGACGACGTTCAGATGCATCGTCTCTTTGTAGGCGCGCAAAGTGTCCTCAAATTCGTTGTGACGCAACAATCCGTTGTTGACGAAGATACAGGTCTGACGCCCGCCAATTGCCTCATGGACCAAGGCCGCCGCGACCGTTGAGTCGACACCACCCGACAAGCCGCAGACGACGTTGTCAGACTCACCGACCAAATCTCTGATTTTTGAAACCTCTTCCTTGATGAATTGTGCGGCGGTCCAGTCTCCCGAGCATTTGCTGATACCAAAGATGAAATTCTTGAGGACCTCTTTGCCGAGTGGGGTGTGGGTTACTTCAGGATGAAATTGAACTGCGTAAATGCCGCGTTCTCTATTTTCGATGGCAGTTATCACATCACCCGTGGTGGCGGTGCGCTCAAAACCCGCCGGCAATTCGGTGACGTGGTCGCCGTGACTCATCCACACATCGAGCTCGCTCGGGAGGTTCTTGAAGAGTTCTGAGCCCGCGGTTAGGACCGAAAGTTTGGCATGTCCGTATTCACGCTTGTCCGATGGAGATACCGTTCCGCTTAGCTCCTTGGAAATGAGCTGCATGCCGTAACAGATTCCAAGAACCGGAACATGGACTTCGGAAAAGAACTCGGCAGGCAGGCAGGGGGCGTCAGATTCGTAGACACTCGACGGCCCGCCTGAAAGTATTATCGCTTTGGGTTTTCTGTCGACGATCTTTTGGAAATCGTAGAAGAAAGGAACGATTTCACAGTAGACTCCCATCTCCCGAACACGCCTCGCAATAAGCTGCGTGTATTGTGAGCCGAAATCGAGAATGAGGACGAGTTCATGTTGCATTCACTAAAATTTAAGGCGTCCTTAGTGAATTCGCAAATTAGGTCCCTCGTAATTTGACTGAGCTTTCTTCCATTTAATTCAGTGAAAAACTGCTTTTGATGGGTGAATCCGTACTTATGAGAGGAGGGACGGTGGTGGTCTAGGAATCAGGGATGTGATTCATCTAGATACGCGCGAATTTGGTTTTTGCATAATCATCATTCGATTTTCTAAAATAATGAAGAGACAAGCTATGTCTTTCCAACGGAAAAAATTATGAAGTACTTTCTTTTATCCGTATTCTTCTTTTTCGGTTCCTATCTTTCCCTGCAAGCCCATGAGCCTTTTGAACTGTTAAGTAGTGAGAAGAGAACTCTCTCGCAGTCCGAGTGGTTAGCATTACAGCGGTTAGAAACCCGTGCTCTAGTCGACGGTTTTACGCTCACATTCACACAAAAAGAAATCAGCCTAGTTGTCATCACAGGACCTGAGGACGACATGCTCTCTTATCGGATACAGGGAATAAGAAATCCGACGATTGTGGCACCATCGGATGCGAAATTCACAATCTGGTTTGTGAATACGGACATCGACATGAAGCACGATCTTCGATTCATCCATAAACCAGGCGACTTCCTAGCCCGACCGGGAGTGGTTGATTCAGTCGGATCTGCCGTGCTCAATCCGAAAGAGGAGGAATCAGACGATTTTTCGGCGGAAAAAGTTGTGATGGTCGCGCTTGAGGACGGTCGCTTCAAATACTACTGCTCTGTCGGGGCACATGCGAAAGGCGGTATGTGGGGGAATATTTTGATTGGTGTAAAACCAACCAAGAACTTGAAGCAACCTCAAAAGTCCAGCCATTCGGGGGTTCGACATAAAGATGGTGGTGGAACTCACGAAATGAATGCCGTAACCAACATCAATGACCCCATGGAGCGCGAAAGTTCCGGTACTGCATGGGTGCCTGATTCTTCTCCTCATGCCGCATTAAGCCGTGGTTTTAGTGGAGGTGTCAGCACGATGCTGATGGGCAACATGTTTCTCAGGTACACCAGAGTTAATACGACACGCGACCTTTCGATAGGAGGAAAGGGTGGTCGCGAACGCTTTGATGCACCAACGATGTTCATGGCGAGCTACTCACGCCCACTGGGCTCAAAGGCACTCGTTGGCGTTCGAACCATGCTGAGCCTTGATCCGATTATTGAAAAGGGTTACGGCTATCCGCTTCTTTACCAAAGCGGAGAACAGTTTCGAGGCCTTCCGATACATGATCGTCAACACCCCCATGACTTGGTGAATGAACTCGCTGTTTCCGTTTCATATAGGGTGAATGACGATGCGGCAGTCTACCTTTATTCTGGTCTTCCGGGTGAACCTGCTCTGGGACCGCCGATGTATTTGCATCGGCCATCGGGGAGAAACAATCCCGATGCTCCGATTAGCCATCACTGGCAAGATGCCACTCACATTTCTTACGGCGTACTGACTGGAGGTGTGTCGTTTAGAAAAGCAAAGGGCGAGTTCAGTGTGTTCAACGGCACAGAACCCAATGAAAACCGCTACAATTTCGATCGACCCAAATTGAATTCCTACAGTGGGCGCTTCTCAGTTAACCCAACCCGCAATTTTGCTATTCAGGTCTCCCACGGATATCTCAGAAATCCCGAACCGAGGGAGCCGGAGATTAGAATCTTGAGAAAGACTTCCGCATCTTTGATTCACAACATCGCTTGGAATAATGACCGAAGTATGGCTACAAGTGTCGTGTGGGGTCGCAATCATGCAAACGGAGAAGGAACAAATTCTTTCCTGGCAGAGGGTAACTATGACTTCTCCAAGAATGCTGCTTTTTGGCGATTTGAGACTGTCGGAAAAACCGGGCACGACCTTGCACTCCACCACCCTTTTGAAGATCACGATATTTTTAATGTTTCGAAGATTTCTATCGGATATGTCAGAGATCTATTTCGTGACCGGGGACTAGATGTCGGCCTCGGCGGGGCACTATCAATCAATCGAAATCCAGAAACTCTTGCTCCTGTTTATGGGGGTACTCTTCACTCAGGTTGGCAGTTATTTTTGAGACTGCGACCGACATCCAAGGGTCACTGAAATCGGCGACTGAGGATCGCCTCTTGCATAGACTCTCACTTGGGATAGCTGAAACCAGAGCCCTTTAAAATTCTCAATATCTTGACACCCAAAGGTGAAATCACTACTCTGTTTATTCGTCTTCGAGACGTTTTTTCCGCAGTAGCTCAATGGCAGAGCATTCGGCTGTTAACCGAAGGGTTGTAGGTTCGAGCCCTACCTGCGGAGCCAGTTTTACAAACACTTACGGGCGCCACATCGGCGCCCGTTTCTTTTGTTCCAATTGCATTGTCAACGTGTTTGCGGACAGTTGAAGAGAGATGATTTACCGTCGTATGGAACCGTGAATACCCGAAGCTGCTCCACCTTGGCATTTTTCATCGAACATTGGCTTTTAATTAACTGTCTTGCCGCCGTTTCGATGTCGACGGATTGGACGTCCTGTCCGGGACATGGGAAATCCAACACTCTTTGTCCCTTTAAAGGGCCAACAGTCCAGACTATCGTTTTTGTACATCTATATCTTCCGAATGAACCTTCCTCTACTCTAGACATCGAGTCTAATGATGAAGCGGACAAAATCATGTAGACAGATAGCAAGACGGTTGTGATTGTCACTGAAATAGCGACCTCCTTGTTTTATCGTGACCGACAAACGGCAACCCTGTCATGCGTCCTTAACTTACCAAATTTTTTCGCGGTGGGTCTCGGGTAAAAACAACGAACCCACAACAAAAGTTATCCCGGCGACAACAATTGGATACCAAAGGCCGGCGTAGATGTTTCCTGTCTGGGCACATAACAACAGTCCGATTGGCGGTAATAGACCACCGAACACCCCGTTTCCGATATGGTAAGGCAGCGATAGTGATGTATAGCGGACCTTGGCGGGGAATGCCTCGACAAGATATGCGGCGATTGGACCATACACCATGGTCACCCAAAGTATCTGAACAAAAACAAGTAGAACGAGCGCGTAAAAATTTGCGGAAGGGGCGGACGTAACGGTAGTGGCGACGATAGTGCCGTCTGGATTTTCAACAAAGGTTACGGGTTCGAGCTTAGGCTCTTTGGTGACAGGATCGGGAACGGATCTGATTGCCTGCACGTTATTTCCGGCATATCCAACCATCGAAGTATAAATCGGATAATAGGACAGGACCGCGAGCAGACAGCCTGCCATCATGATTTTCTTACGGCCTATCCTGTCAGACAGCCAGCCGAAAAAGATAAAGAACGGGATACCCATCGCGATGGCGGCGGCGATTATATAACTGGCCTCGACCTTTTCGATTTTCAGTATCGTCTGAAGATAAAAGAGGGCGTAGAACTGTCCCGTGTACCAAACAACGCCCTGCCCCGCCGTCGCTCCGAAAAGAGAGACGATCAGTCTCTTCAAATTGGCTTTAGATGAGAACGCTTCGATGATGGGTTTTGTCGAAGTCATGCCAGCTGTCTTGAGCTGCTGAAAGATCGGCGATTCCTTCATCCTCGAACGGATGTAGAAAGAAATAGCGACGAGCAGAATGGAGATTGCAAAGGGTATGCGCCAGCCGAAAAGCTTGAAATCGTCTGCAGTCATGAACCTTTGAACCATTATGATGACGGCTAGCGAAAGCAAAAGTCCGACCGAAGCCGTGATCTGAATGAAGCTGGTGTAATAACCGCGGCGGTCGTCCGGCACATGTTCAGCGACGTACACCGCCGCTCCGCCATACTCTCCTCCAAGCGCAAGACCCTGGAGAACCCGAATCAGAATCAGAAGTGCGGGAGCAAGAAGGCCCACCTGCTCATATGTCGGCAGAAAACCGATGGCTGCTGTTGAGAAACCCATCAAAAGAAGGGTGACCAAAAACGCGTATTTGCGTCCGACGAGATCACCTATCCTGCCGAAGAACAATGCGCCGAACGGTCTGACGAGAAACCCGACTGCGAAAGTCGAAAGGTAAGCAATTAGAGCGAGTGTGTCATTCCCCTTCGGATAGAAAAGCGGCGCAATGATGGTCGCTAGGCTTCCGAAAATGTAGAAGTCATACCACTCAATCACCGTGCCGGCTGAGGAGGCACCGATGATCTTCCAGATATTCTGACTCTTTTCCACGATCGACATATTGTTGTTATTGGTGTTGTTCAGAATCTTATGGTCAAAAAGCAGGAATAAACTATTTCATAATCGAGCATTCCACAAGTTTGAAAGAATCGGTTCATTACGAAAGTGCCGTCTTTGAATAAATATGGCGTCCATCAACCGCCGAATACTAGACGCAATGAAACGCCGTCCCAGAAAAGCCCCACCGCGCCGCCTTCAAGGTAGAACGCAATGATTACGCCTTTGTTCTGAGCGCGAATAAGGCTTTTTCCGCGGCGGTCCAATACAACTCTCTTCCAATCCTTCTTTGGAAGAACTTCCCATTCTTCTGATACAAAATCGAGATTATCTTGATGGAAAGTAAGGCCTGTGTTGGGAAACGCGCCGCCCACCCTAAAGATTCTGGAAGCAGTGCATACAATGAGACCCGTCTTGTTTGATGTAGAACTCTTCACGAGGATGATGTCGTCATCTTTGCCGTCCCCATCGAAGTCTCCGAATTTATGGCTCGAGCCATCTGCGGTGAACGTTAAAAGATGACCGCCTTCATGGGCTTGTTTTAGGCAATTGATCGCGGTTTTGGGAACAAGCTCTTGTCCGGCAATCACTCCAGCCAGCATCAGTAATGAGAGCGTCGCAAAGAGTGTTTTCATTTTTGCCCTCTCACGAGATTGTCGAAGACTCCGATGTGCAGATGGTTTGCATGGATGCGTTCGGTTCTCTTTGAAGCTGGGTTGGTTCCAAATATGGCAGAGTCGCCTGAAAACGATTCATGAAAACCCAAGGCACGGAATGCCTTTATTAAAAAGCGGTTTCTGGCTGGGTCG
>CAXRBW010000023.1:0-2284 GCA_964228775.1 Pyrinomonadaceae bacterium
CACCTTTACATCGTCGGAAGAGCAAAGGACGTCATTGTGCTGCCTAACGGCAAAAACGTTCACCCCGAAGACCTCGAAGTCCACTACCTCAAGTCACCACTAGTTGCCGAACTAGCAGTCATTGGAGTGGCTGATGCGGCCGAGAAACACGCGGGCGCCGAGAAGCTCATCGGGATAGTTGTCCCCGATTTCGAATATCTCAAGGCAAACAAAATCGCAAATTCGCGGGAGGCCATAAGGTTCGCTCTCGATTCACTTGGTCGCGAGCTTCCCGAGTATCAGCGCGTCCGTGAATACCAAATTCGTGCCGAACCTCTGCCACGAACGGCGACGAGAAAGATTCGGCGATTTGAACTGAGAAAGCAGATTGAAAGTGGTGCTTTGTCTGGTGATATTCAGGCTCCACGCCGCGAATGGATCTTCACCGACGCAGACTTGCAATTCATGGCAGGCAATGTCGCCTCAGAGGTGCAGAACGCGATAGCAATTCAAAAGAGTGATTCACCAAGAATCCATCCCGACATGAATCTCGAGTTGGATCTCGGCCTTGACTCGCTCGCGAGGGCCGAAATCTTTGCCGCGCTCGAGCAGCGCTTCGGCCTCGAGCTTGCTGGCGACGATGCAGCGGAGGCTCTTCTTGTCCGCGATGTCATCGGCTTGTTTGCGAAAAGCAGTGCCGATGCAGGTACCGGTGGAGGACTTCGCCTCAATTGGGGGAACATCGTACGCGACTCACAGGATGAGTTCCCCGAAGTTAAAGGAATAATCCGCGCGCGCCCCTTCTTTTCGCTCTTTGCCTACCTTGTGCTGAGGATTTTCCGACTGTTCTGTGCCCTGTTCATGAGACTCGAGGTGAGCGGTCTCGAGAACATAAGAAACCTGAAGGGTCCAGTCATCATATGTCCAAACCATCAGAGCTTTCTTGATGCATTCGTAGTCTGCTGTCTATATCCAAGAGCTTTACTGAGATCGATTTTTCATGTCGGCGCTAGTGAATTCTTCGAGGGCCGCATCATGCGCCGAGTCGCATCGATACTCAACATTGTCCCAATCGATCCAGACACGCAATTGATGAAAGCAATGAAAGCTGGAGCGATGGGTCTTCGCGCGGGAAAGGTACTGAACATCTATCCTGAGGGAGAGCGAGGCTTCGACGGAAAGCTGCATCCATTCAAAAAAGGTGCCGCCATTCTTGCCTCAGAGCTCGGTGTGCCGATCGTTCCAGTCGCACTTGATGGTCTATTCCGAGTCTGGCCAAGGAATTCCACCAAAATAAGGCCAGCCAAAGTTACCGTCAGATTCGGCCCAGCCATAAACGTCGCGACGCCCACTTCTGCGACGGAAGCAGACGTTTATTATGAAGCCGTGACGGAATCACTCAAGCGCGAGATTGGCAGTATGCTTGAAGACATTCGACGCGCCAGCTGAACTTGTTAAGATTGAGCTTAGGTCTTTAATCGCGAGGTCATTTATGCAAACAAAATCGATTATTTATGGAGTCTTGATGATTGTCATCGGAGCGGTCGGCGTTTACATTGCAAGCGTGGACGGCAAGCCGTCGGTGACGGCGGGAATTCCTGCTATCTTCGGCGCAGTTATAGTGATAGCAACCCTGATTGGACGGGCGGCTGAGCCAATGCGTCGTCACACGATGCATCTTTCTCTGACTATCGCTCTCATCGGCATCATTGCAGTCGTTTACCGCTGGGTTTCAGCGGGAACATTTTCTAGCGGTTCAGCTTCCCTTTCCCCGGCCCTGACGATTCAGGCTGCATTTGTAATCTCCTGCGCCGGTCTGCTCGTCGCCGGTATTAGATCATTCATCGCCGCACGAAGCGGAAAGTAGAACAAATGAAAGCGAGTGAGATTTCAAAACTCATCGGCGGTGAACTGTCGGGTGCATTCGACCCGGACTTGCTTCGAATCTCCTCGCTTGAATCTGCTGATGAAAACTCACTCGCCTTCACGACCTCTAAAGACTCAATCAGTTCTAGGGCGGGCTGCCTGATAGTCCCCATGGGTTATAAGGCCGAGGGCGAGCGCTCGATAATCCGCTGTCCGGACCCAAAACTTGCATTCGCGCAAGCAGCGAGGTCGATTGTGCTCCCAACTGACTACAAGTCAGGTATTTCTCCAAACGCGAACATCGGCTCGGATGTGAAGATGGGTGACAAGGTCCATGTTTCTGGGACAGCAAGCATCAGTGACGGGACTTCGATTGGTCAGGGGTCCGTAATCATGGATGGTGTTCGTATCGGTGCTCGCGCACCGATTGGGGCAAATT
>CAXRBW010000024.1:0-7202 GCA_964228775.1 Pyrinomonadaceae bacterium
TGAGGTAACACCTCTCCAATTGGCAGTGATGGTCTCTGCGATTTCCAATGGAGGAAAACGCGTTGTTCCGAGAGTTTTCAAGAATGATGATGTAACAGGTGGGGCAAGACCGCAGTCGGTGGGTGGACTAAACTTTCCGACTAGTTCCTTCAGAGGGGTAATCCCAGGCATGATCGGAGCGGCTCAGTACGGCACCGCCAGAAGAGGTATGGATCCGCGTTTCGAAGTTGCTGGCAAAACGGGGTCATGTATTGGCGACGGATCGTGGGTTGGTCTCTTCGCTTCCGTCGCGCCGATTGAAGATCCCCTATTTTCGGTCGTTGTCATCACCCGTGGTGGAAGTGAACGGGGACGTAGTGCAGCGGCCATCGCGAGCAAAATCTACAACGCACTCCGAAGCAGAATCCCTGCAAACACCCCCGAACAGCTTTGGGCTGCATTTCCAGAGTTCAAACCGAAAAACACAGTCGCTCCGTCGACTGCCGGCAAGCTCGACTCCTCCGCAGACGCTGATTCGGACGATGGCATCACCCCAACTCAGCGCCCCTCGGTCAGGACCACGGTGCAGGCCTCTCCGATTATTGCTCCAGCGGGCTCACCGTCAGGCACGGGACCTGCGACCAGACCCCGCATCGTCGGAATCCAATAGACCCCCGATGTTTATTGCTTCCGCTTGACACATCATCTCTAAGTTCGGATTATCTTGTTTTGACTCCTGACCGGACTTGAGCCCCTACGAGCAGTATTATTCATCGCTCCAACGGCATTGATTTCCTAGCAACGACCAGCGTGGCTCATTCATCTGATTGGCACCGAGGGTTGTTTCCGAGGTCAGAGGTTAAGCGATTTTTAAATGAAAAAGAGGTTCCCCCAAATTGGAGGAAGAGTTTCAATGAAATCCCAAAACTTGTTCTTAGCTTTTGCAATCATCATTCTTTCCAGTACCACAGCGGTACTTGCCCAAGAGCAGACTGGAGTCTGTGATGCCGAGGGCATCAAAACCGACTACGAAAATCTGACGGCGAATTACAAGGCGACCAACATCGATGCGCTGAATTCAGCCCTCGCCTCGGCGAAAAAGGTCAAGGAAATCTGCAAAGCCAGCACCGATGAGCTCCTCAAGCCCCAGCTGAACTTCGTCGACAGACAGCTTGTCGCGCTGCAGGGAAAAATTCTGCAGCTTCAGTTCAACGCAGCGGCAAGTGCTGCAATGAAGAGCAAGGACTACGCAGCGAGCTACACGCTAGCCAAGGAAATCCTTACCAACGACGCCCGATTCAAGAACAACGTCGACTTGAAGATCTACGCCGCACGCGCGGCTTACGCAGCCTCGTCCAAAGCTAACGGGACGGACCCGGTGCTTCTTGACGCAATCAAGATGATGGGAGAGGCAATCGCTCAAATCGAAGGTGGAGCCAAGTCAACGGACTGGGGCCTCTACGATTTGGTCTACAAAGTCACCACGGGTGACAGCAGAGACAACGCGCTGGCGGGACTGCACTTCACCATTGGTGAACTCAAGTTCGAGAAGACCGGCGAGAAAGCCGAAGCGGTAAAGTATTTCGTCAAAGCAACCACTTTTCCGGGTGCCGACAAGGACTTCATCGTCAGAGGGTATTTCAACATCGGAACCTACTACGGAGAGTTCTTCAAGAAAAACTTCGATGAGGCAAACGCGAAGTACAAAGCAAACGGGGAGAAAGACACTGACGAAACCATTCTTCTCTACGGTACTGCCAAAGCCTACGCCGACCGCGCGATGGATGCATATGGCAGAGCTCTTCAGGTCCTCGGAACTGATGATAAGGACGCCGCAGCTTCATTGGAGTCGACGATTGCGAACTTTTACAAGTTCCGGTTTGACGGAAAGACAGAAGGTCAAAAGGAATATGTAGCGACACTTTTGGCGAACCCGATGCCCGATCCGTCATCTGAGATTGTTCCAGTCAAAGAAGAAACGCCGGCCGCTCCTGCGCCGACGGTTCCCCCGGCTCCAATCACGCCAGCAAATAAAGTCTCAACAAAGAGGCAATGAACGGGCGCGCGTAGCGCCCGTTTCTTTTTGTTGGAGTAAACTACAGTTCGATGACGGGTAATATAAACAGATTGGAGATCTCACTAGGCTACAAGTTTCGCAATCTCGGACTTCTCGAGCGCGCGGTGACGCATCGTTCTAGCGCGCATGAGGCAGCTCCGTCAGGCTCAGAAGTCGAGGTCCGAAAACTCCACAATGAATCTCTCGAATTCATCGGCGACTCCGTTTTGGGATTAGCGGTCGCCGAGGAACTTTTTTCACGTCATCCGGATAAGAACGAAGGTGATCTGACCTTGATGAAGCATCAGCTTGTCAGCGCAGACACATTGTCACGACTATGCGAAGAGAATGGCTTCAGTGAGTTTTTGAGATTGGGTAAGGGTGAAGCCCAAACAGGCGGTAGGACCAAGAGGGCGCTTCTTGCGGATCTTTTTGAGGCGATAATCGGTGCCGTCTTTCTCGACAGCGGTTACGTACCCGCCCGCGAACTGGTAATTAGGTTGATGCGGAATGAAATCAAGTCAGCGACCCCGCAGCGGGCAATCGATTCAAAAACACTTCTGCAGGAACGTCTCCAAGCTGAAAAGCTTGCGGTTCCGGTCTATTCCGTCGAGAAAACCATCGGACCGCCTCACGAGCGGACCTTTTTCGTGATGGTGAAATGGGACGGAGGTGAGGCACGAGGCGAAGGAACCACGATCAAGCACGCCGAAATGGAAGCAGCACGAAATGCATTGGAGACGATTGGGTAATCTTGGCGTCTTGACTGACAGATTCGTCAAAGCCGGCCGTGTTAAGTGGGTTGTGCTTCCAAATGGAATCAGGATCGCTACAGGACAAAGGAATCCTTTTGATTTATTATTTTGAAAACTTTTATGGGTGATTCAGAGCAGAAGACCGCGCAAAACAAATCATGGTTGAGGGAGTATTTCGAGTCTATCGTGGTGACCTTCATCATGGCGATATTCGGTATGACCTTCATTCTTCAAGCGGTCACCGTACCGACGGGTTCGATGCAGAACACGATACTCATCGGTGACTATTTGCTCGTCAACAAATTTATTTTTCCACCCGGGGGCAATCCGCTACCCTTTCTTCCCCAGCGGGCTATCGAACGTGGAGACATCGTCGTCTTCAAATATCCGGGCTTTCCCGAAAATGTGCGCAAGGTTAAGGACAGAGGCGGGCGCCCCTATCAGGATAATTTCGTAAAGCGGGTGATCGGCATGCCCGGAGACAAAATCGAACTTCGTGACAACAGGGTTTTCATCAACGACCAGCCGCTCGCAGAGCATCGGGTAGTCGGAAACGTCGCGGGCGAAGAGGCCGCTCTTGAAACTAGGGAATTCGAGGAGCGGGCACCGGAGGACAAATGGAACGTCTATTACTCCGAGGATTCCCTCTTCGGCATGAGTGATGATCAGCGTTTCGAATTTGCCTCGAAAGGTAAGCCCTACACGATTCCTGTGGACAGTTACTTTGTCCTCGGTGATTCGAGAAATCAGAGCCTCGATAGCAGATACTGGGGTGTCGTCCATCGCGACTTGGTAATTGGACGTGCGATGTTCGTCTATTGGTCATGCGATCGAAGTGCAGGCAAGGACAGTCTGTTCAGCTGCATAACCCATCCGCGCCTCAGTCGAATCGGCACCCTCATAAAATGATTCCATGGAATTGAGAATCTCAGCCGAGGTCTCCAAAGCGCTGAAAGACGGCGCACCCGTGGTCGCACTAGAGTCGACCGTCATCGCCCATGGTCTGCCGAGACCCCTGAATCTTGAAACCGCTCTCAGATGCGAGGCGGTTGTCAGGGAAAACGGTGCGGTGCCCGCAACGATCGCGATTTTGGACGGCGTGCCGACCATCGGACTTTCCGATGACTCTCTCAATTTCATCGCAGAGGCGGACCGTATAAGAAAGATTTCCCGCCGTGACATCCCAATCGCAATTGCAAAGAGATTGAATTGTGCGACGACAGTGTCCACGACGATGTTCTTCGCCCACCGTGCAGGAATCAAAGTGTTTGCGACCGGCGGAATCGGGGGAGTCCATCGGGGACATGCCTCAGATGTTTCGGCCGACCTGCCCGAGCTTGCCGCGACGCCCATGACCGTCGTTTGCTCGGGGGCAAAGGCGATCCTGGATTTAGCGGCGACACGCGAATGGCTTGAGACTTACGGGGTCACGATCCTTGGATGGAAATGTGACGAGATGCCGGCGTTCTACTCCTCCCGCAGCGGACTCGATGTTGATGAGCGTGTCGATGCCTTTGAAGAAGTGGCCTTGGTGGTTAAGACTCGTGACAGTCAATCAATGCGAGGCGCGGTCCTTGTGACCGTTCCGGTTCCGAAGGGTGATGAGGTCGATTCTAGGGAACTTGAAAAGATACTCAGTGACTCACTCAGACTCGCCGAGGATCATCACATCTCTGGAAAGGAATTGACGCCTTTTCTGCTTTCTGAGATGTCGCGAATCAGCCAAGGTCAAACACTTAAGGCCAACACCGCACTTTTAATTAACAATGCAAAGATAGCGGCCGGCATCGCGGTCGCATTCGCCAGCTGATTACCCTGGAATTACCTCTACCTATCACCTAGTCTTTTTGCGGCCTCGCGGGCCTCGGGTGAATCTGGAAATCTTCTGAGAATCTCTTTCCACCAATGACCGTCGTAATGAAATGACAGGTCAGACCTATTCAAAACAATCTGCACGCCGAGCTTTCTGAACCGCGAAAGACCAGCAAAGTTGCTGTAGAGGGTCCAAAGGGGCGGTAAGCCCGCTTGAGGTTCATCTGCGAACTTCTTTTTCGCATCTGATGTGAGTTTCTGGGCAGCCGCCTCAACCAGATCTCCGCCGGTTAAAAGAACTGCGGGCATGTTGCGGGAATTACGGAACAACTCACAGAAGATACGCACTCGGGCAATGCGATCGAACTGCGTGCCGACCGATATGAGTCTCAAAAGCCTCTCATCCTCCCCCTTCACGCCTGATTTCACGAAAGAGTCCCGCTGTATCCATCCGAGCTGACCGGTTGTGGTCCGAATCTTGGCAAAGACTATGTCGTCCATCCTCCTTTCATCAAGGGGAATAATGATCTTGCCGTGCGAGAGACGGCCGATGTACTCCCCGTCGAATCCGGGCGACCGGCGCAGGACTGATAATCTCTCATCGACAATGACTGCAGGAATGACAGGGCGGGCATGATTCGTAAGGGCCCCAAAAGAGATAAGCAACGCCGTCATGAGGACAGTTACCTTCATAACGACTCCTTTTTTTATATTTTAATTCGGTCGGTGTTTCTAAGCTTTGCCTATCAGCGACCCTTGACGCTACTGAGGGCCCCGGTGTGATGAAAGTGACATATTGCTGCGGCAAGTGCGTCTGCCGAGTCGTGCGGATGAGGAATCTCCTTTAAACCAAGGAGTAATTTGACCATCTCCTGCACCTGTATCTTGTCGGCATTGCCATATCCGACAACGGTCTGTTTTATGAGTCTCGGACTGTATTCGGCTAGAGATATGCCGTGTTGTTCAGCAAGCAACAAAACGATTCCCCTAACTTGGCCGAGCTTCATGGCCGAGCTGACGTTGACGGAGAAAAAAGCCTCTTCGATTGACACAACATCGGGTTGATATTGCGAGATAATTTCACCGACGCCGTCATAAATGTTTTTGAGGCGCTTAGAAAACGCTTGCTTGGTGTTTGATTTGACCACTCCGTGGCCGACAGGAAGATATTTGGAACCACCGCCCTCGACCACGCCCCACCCGAGCGTCTCACTTCCAGGATCGATGCCGAGAACTCTCATCTAGAATTCGAGGGAGATTACTCCATTTCAGATTCATCTATGTCGAAGTTCGCATAGACTTTCTGCACGTCGTCATGATCGTCGAGGGCCTCGTAAAGTTTCAGCATCGACTTGGCATCCGCGCCCGTCAGCTGGATGTGGTTTTGCGGTACCATCGTGACTTCGGCGACTTGGGTTGGAACGCCTTTCACCTTCAAAGCTTCTTGGACAGATTCGAAGTTATCCGGTGACGAAAGGATTTCGAATACATCACCCTCATCCTTCATATCTTCGGCGCCCGCTTCAATTGCAATTTCGAAAAGTTCTTCTTCAGGCTTTGCGGTTTTATCGACAACAAAATATCCCTTTTTATCGAACATCCAAGCAACAGAACCAGACTCGCCCATGTTGCCCCCATTTTTGGTGAACAAATGGCGTATTTCGGCAACAGTCCTGTTTCTGTTGTCGGTCATCGTTTCAACCATCACAGCAACTCCGCCGACGCCATAACCCTCATAGGTTATTTCATCGTACTGTTCACTCTCGAGTTCTCCAGTGCCCTTCTTGACCGCCCGATCAATCGTGTCATTCGGCATGTTCTGCGCCTTGGCATCAGAAATCGCTTTTCTAAGACGAGCGTTAGAGGCTGGATCTCCACTTCCCCCGGTACGGGCCGCGACCGTGATCTCCTTGATCAGTTTGGTGAAAATCTTCCCGCGCTTGGCGTCGAGCGCGCCTTTCTTATGCTTGATTGTGTGCCATTTCGAATGTCCTGACATGGTTGAAGACCTACTGACGTTGGGATCGGATAAAAATAGGACTATATCACGCAGCCATTTTCGGAGCCAAACAATTCACCTTTCAACTGTCCTTAATTTTACTTAAGAACGCCTCCTCAGAGACTCCATACAATCTGATTGACTTCTTTCTCGACTGACTACCTTTAATGATTTCAACGGACGACCGAGAGACCTGAAAGAGTCTTGACAGGAACTTGATGATTTCCTCATTCGCCGCGCCCTCGACGGGCGGAGCTGCGACCCGAATTTTCAACGCATCATCGCTCAGCCCTGCGAGCTCGGTTTTTAAGGCTCTCGGCACCACCTTCACGGGAAAAATCAACGAGTCGCCTGAAACAGAGATTTTCATTTGGCTTCAGAGACTGAAAATCCCACGAATTGCATTTTGGAGAAAGCCCAAGAGAAGAAGAACAATCAAGGGCGAGATATCGATTGCGCCGATTGTCGGGATGATGGCTTGAAACGGACGCAGGACTGGATCGGTGTATTTCATCAGAATCCTCATCAGTAATGAGCGTCCCGGTGAAATCCAAGACAAGATAACCCGCAAAACTATCATGAGGTAGAGCACGCCGATAAA
>CAXRBW010000025.1:0-4785 GCA_964228775.1 Pyrinomonadaceae bacterium
GCGATACAGCTCGCACTGCAGGGTGCCTATGTTGTCGTCGGTTTCTCTGACCCAGAGGCTAGAGAGGCGCTTAAAGAACTGTCTGACCTCGGAACACTGACGTCGGTCGTGCAGACTAGCAAGGGCTCGCCAGATTCCTTAAACGATGTCTTCTCCGCCGCCGCTTCCACGTTCGGAAGAATCGATATGCTCACGATTGTCGGCGCCGCGGGTTCGCAACCAGTTGCTTCGGCACTCCAGCCCGCGATCGCGCTTCTTGAAATCCGTCCCAAGCCGCGGGTGGTGTTCTATGACCGCGTTCAAACGGAAGGAAATGCGGACGGTCTCCTCACTATTGTTGAGCACTTCGCATCGGAGCTTCCCGGAAAATTCCGAATCAACGGAGTGGTTGCAGGTGAACCGCTCAAGATGGCAGAGAGGTCCTACGATGCAGAACTCGTTCCCGCGCGTGAAGGTCGGTTTCCCGACGAGGTTGCTCGCATCATCGTTTTTCTGCTCTCTGGCGAGGCCTCTGCAATCCACGGACAAGTGATAAAGTCGGGAAAATAGGGACTGAATGGACCTGCTCGGACCGAGCAATTCGGCTTCGTGTTAAAATTTCACCCTCATGAAAATCGATTTATTCATATTGCGTACGGGCTTCATATCCCTATTGATACTGCTCGGATATATTTTGAATCCATTCAAGGACACGGTCAGTTTTGGCCTCGGCGAAATGCTGGAAGATTCAAGACGATTGGCCTCTGCGGTCCTCGGCGGAGTCATATCGCTGATGATCATAGTTTTCGAGACCCGAGTCAGAAAAGCTTCTCTCAAAACACTCATTGGAGCAGCGGTCGGCTCGATTCTCGGAATCATCGGCGCCTTTCTAATCGGTGTCTTGATCTCGATTCAAGAGGAATCGGCGGTTTCTGCGGAAACACAGACCTTCTTGACCATCGCCTTGGCCTTCTTCATGGGCTATGTGGGATTGATGGCGGGCGCGGCAAAAGGCGACTTCCTGGATCTATCCGCACTCGGTGGAATTTTTCGAGACAAGAGTGCGAAGAAGACTGACTATCGGATTCTCGACACCTCGACGATCATCGACGGTCGCATAGCGGACGTCGCCGAGACCGGTTTCCTTGGCGGCACCTTGATTGTGCCGCAGTTCGTCTTGACTGAACTTCAGCAGGTCGCCGACTCGTCGGATTCATCCAAGCGTCAAAGGGGTCGTCGCGGACTCGACATGTTGCAACGTCTGAGGAACAATTCGAAACTCGATGTCCAGATTATTGAGACGGATTTTCCTCATGTCAAAGAAGTGGACCTCAATCTGATAGAGCTTGGAAAGCAACTCGAGGCGGTGATTGTCACAAACGATTTCAACCTCAACAAGGTCTCGCAGCTTCGCGGCGTCCAGGTCCTCAACATCAATGAGCTCGCCAATGCCCTCAAGCCAGTAGTTTTGCCGGGAGAGGCGATGCGAGTCTTTATTCTTAAGGAAGGAAAGGAGCAGAACCAGGGTGTCGCGTATCTCGATGACGGGACGATGGTTGTGGTCGACAACGCGCGCAAGCTAATCGGGAAGACCGCCGATGTCGCAGTCACGAGTGTCCTCCAGACGACTGCGGGAAAGATGATTTTCGGTCGACTGTGGGACGAAGCCCACTCGTCAGAGCCGGTCTCGATTCACGATTCGCGAGCAGCTGGCTTCAAGAAGCCAGCCTAAGGTCATTTCGTCTGATTGTATGAATGCCGCCATCATCGTAGCTGCGGGAACCGGATCGAGATTCGGATCGGATGTCCCGAAACAATTTCTCGAGGTCGCGGGCCGACCGATCGTCGTGCACGCAATTTCCACTTTCGAGCGCGCGACGTCGATTGATTCTGTAATCGTCGTCGTTTCCGAGGACCGGGTTGGCTACGCGACCGATCTCTTGTCGAAAAATAATTTCACCAAGGTGACTGCTGTCGCAGTCGGTGGGGACACAAGGGCATTGTCGGTCCGCAGCGGGGCAGGGCAACTGCCGGAAGAGGCTCAAATAGTCCTAATACACGATGGCGCGAGACCGCTGTTGAATATTGGTGATATCGATGCCGTCATCAATGCCGCCAAATCGAAAGGGGCGGCGTGCCTCGTTGCGCCCGTCACGGAAACAATAAAGCGTGTGGAAAACGGCATCGTGGATGCGACGGTCGACAGGTCACCCCTGCGCCGGGCCCTCACACCCCAGGCTTTTAGAAGAGATGTCTTTGAGGCGATGATGGAGAGTGGCGATTCGGGCTTGGCGACCACCGACGAATGCATGCTTGCGGAGCGTCTCGGCTTCGAAGTGGCGGCAGTCGAGGGGGATTCCGCCAACATCAAGGTCACACATCCGCACGATCTTCTGACTGTGGAGGCATTTTTAAGAAGCAATGGCTGAAGATTTGAGAATCGGAATCGGAACTGACACCCACAGACTCGAACGAGGTCTGAGATTGATTCTCGGCGGAGTGGAGGTTCCCTCGGAGACCGGCGCGGTCGGACATTCGGATGCCGACGCCCTGACACATGCCGTCACCGATGCCTTACTCGGCGCACTCGCCGCGGGAGATATCGGCGCTCATTTTTCAGATCAAGATCCGCGCTGGAAAGACGCCGACAGTCTGAAATTTCTATCACATGCGATGACTATCGCCGATGGAGAGGGCTACGAGGTCGCATACGTCGATTCGACCATCGAGCTTGAGAGGCCCAAATTGCGCGAGCATATCGATCTCATGAGGAAAAACCTCGCGACAGCCCTCGGAATCGGAATAGAACGTGTGAGCGTGAAGGCGAAGACGGGTGAGGGAGTTGATTCGGTTGGAACAGGCGCGGCAGTCAAGGCCACTGCGATTGTCCTTGTAAGACAAAGATGATACCCGAGGCCTTCAGCCTTTGAATAATTAGAAAACGCATTCAAATGTTTCCCCGCGACATCATTGCAAAGAAAAGAGACGGCAAGAGATTGACCGATGCCGAGATCAGGACATTCGTCGATGGTGTCAGCAATCAGTCCTGGGCTGACTATCAGGCGACCGCTCTTGTAATGGCGATGTTCATCAACGGCCTCGATTCGCGTGAACAGCACCAGTTGACAAAATCGATGCTCGAATCGGGCGAGGTACTCGACCTCGAAGCCATCGACGCACCGAAGGCGGATAAACATTCGACAGGTGGGGTCGGTGATAAAACCTCGCTCATCATCGCACCTCTCGCCGCCGCCTGCGGCCTTGCTGTTCCGATGATCTCGGGCCGCGGGCTCGGTCATACGGGAGGGACCCTCGACAAGCTCGAATCAATTGACGGATACAAAGTAAGGCTGACGAAAGCGGAAATCATCTCGACCGTCTCAAAATGCGGATTCGCGATGGCAGGTCAAACGATGAAGATCGTGCCTGCGGATCGCAAGCTTTATGCGCTGCGCGATGCCGCTGGAATGATCGAATCAGTCCCACTGATTGTTGCATCGATCATGTCGAAAAAACTTGCCGAGTCGCTCGACGTTTTGGTTCTCGATGTGAAGACCGGTAGCGGTGCATTTATGAAAACCCTCCGCTCCGCGCGTGAGCTCGCCAAGGCGCTCGTCAAGACTGGCAAAGCCTTTGGCGTCAAAACTGAGGCGGTAATCACCGACATGGACGAGCCGTTGGGCAGATATGTTGGGAACTCCCTCGAAGTGTTCGAATGTCTGCAGATCATGCGCGGTGAAGCGGATGAGTTGATGAAACCCACCGCGGACCTCTCGATTGAACTTACGGCGCGGATGGTATTTCTCTCTGGACTTGAAAAGAGTATTGAAAAAGCTCGAAGCCTTTGCCGGAGAAAACTTGCTGACGGCTCGGCGCTTGAAAAATTTCAGGAAAATGTCCGCCTTCAGGGCGGCGATGTTTCGGTATGTTCGCGGCCGAAGAGTCTACTCAAGGCGAAGGTCAAAAAGACGGCGATCAAGGCAGTCGCTTCTGGATACATAGCTGGGATGGATACCAGGGCCATTGGAGATGCGGTCGCACTTGGCGGTGGCGGTAGGATGCTTGCGTCGGATTCGGTTGACCATGCGGTTGGTTTCGAAAAAGAAGTTTCCATCGGGTCGAAAGTCTCGAAGGGCGATGTTCTGGGCCATGTCTACCTAAGGGAATCGAAGAATCTCACGGCGATTGAGAGAATGCTCGGCGATGCGTATAAAATATCGCGGTCCAAACCCACATCATCTCCAATTGTGAGAGAGACGATAGGATGATGGGTCGCATTAAAGTGGTATGAAGAAGTTCCTTGTGACAATTTCCGTTTTGCTGTCGGTGATACTTCTCGATGGTTGCGGGAGCGTTCCTGAAAAGCGTGCTGATTGCAGGATTAAGGTCGGCATCGTGTTCGATATCGGCGGTAAGAACGACCGAAGCTTCAACGCCGCAGCATGGGAAGGAGTCCGGCGCGCGGAGCGTGAGCTTCCGATATGCCTTTACGATGTCGAGCCTGGAAATCCGACATCCATCGAGCCATCGATGCGCGCCTTCGCCGAAAAAGGTTTCGATTTGATTATCGGTGTCGGATTTGCGCAAGGGCCAATCATGGCGAATGTCGCCAAGGACTATCCCGGCATCCATTTCGCCATCGTTGACGGTGTGATTTTCGAAGATGATGGAAAAACACCAAAGGCTAATGTCGCATCCCTAGTGTTCAGGGAGCATGAAGGCTCATACCTCGTAGGCATGATTGCAGCCGCAACCTCGAAAACTGGGACGCTCGGTTTCATCGGCGGAATGGACATACCACTGATT
>CAXRBW010000026.1:0-21461 GCA_964228775.1 Pyrinomonadaceae bacterium
GCCCTGATCTGCCCGACTCTTATTTACAGGATTCATGAGGTATTTCTCGATCGCCGGTCTTGCAATTGTCTTCTGCGGCATGCTGCTATCGGAAGGCTTCGGTGGACTGTCCGCCATCCTATTGGTGTCTCTTGTTTCTGCGGTAGTTATTGTGGTGATCAGGTCCAAGGGTCAAGATGTCGAACCTCTAATAGACATTTTCCTGGTCGCATTACTGCTCCGTCTTGCCTTCGGTCTCTTCATACACGTCTACGAATTGAGGGAATTCTTCGGGGGTGATGCGTTCACATACGACGCCTATGGCGTGCAGATTGCCGACGTTATCGCGGGGAAGGCGTTGGTCACTGACTCATTTAGTGTGAGGGCAATGTCGACAGGCACCCCGGGTTGGGGCATTCACTTTCTTACTGGCTTCATCTATTACATCTTCGGTCCAAACCTACTCGCAGCACAGTCCTTAGTCGGAGCGATAGGCGCTGCGACCGCACCCCTCCTGTATTACTGTGCAAAGCAGATTTTCAATAACTCGAGAGTCGGAACCATCTCCGCAATGCTCTATGCGATGTTTCCAGCTGCGGTGGTGTGGTCCTCTCAGCTGCTTAAGGACGGCCTAATGGTTTTTCTTTTGGTCGTCTCGATGACCATGGTGCTTGCCATCCAGAAGCGCTTCAGTTGGCCGACAATTATCACGTTGCTTTCGGCACTCGCAGGGATAATCGCTCTCCGTTTTTACATTTTCTACCTTGTCGCAATTTCCGTCGTTGGTGCCCTAGTAATAGGTCGCGCAAAGGATAGCGCGAGTCTAGTTAGAGGTTTTGCAGTTCTTTTCATAATTGCGGTTGGATTGATCGGCAGCGGAGCAATTCGTACGGCCTCCGACAACCTACAAAAATTTGGTGACATTGAATTGCTCCAAAGAAGTAGAAAAGACCTCTCAAAATCCGCCGACTCGGGTTTCGGTGGAGACGTCGACATCAGCACCACAGAGGGCGCCCTCACGAATCTACCGACCGGATTCTCATATCTGATGTTTGCACCTTTCCCATGGGAGGCGACAAGTCTCCGCCAGTCTGTGACTATTCCGGAAACACTGATTTGGTGGGCGATGTTTCCCATAATGTTGATGGGCCTCGCCTTTACCCTCAGAAGCAGGTTGAGGCCATCGATACCGGTTTTGACGTTCACAATCATGCTGACCTTGGCTTATTCGGTCATGCAGGGAAACGTAGGTACTGCCTATCGGCAAAGAATCCAGATACAGGTATTTCTTTTCATGTTCGTTGCAGCTGGAGTCGTTTTGTTGCTTGAAAGAAGTGAAAACAACAGGATGCGACAGATCGCCGCCCATCGCCGGTCAGATGAACGGCTCAAGGCTTTGTCTTCGTTGGGCCGTGAAGGAGGCGAATGACCGATGTGCGGAATAGTCGGCTTCGTCAACAACAACCATAGAAAGGCGGATACGGGCATTCTTGCAGCGATGAATGCCGCCATCGTCCACCGCGGTCCAGACGATGAGGGGGCGGTCACCGATGGACATGTCGCTCTCGCGATGCGTCGCCTCGCAATCATCGACATCGTAGGTGGACACCAGCCCTTGATATCGAGGCGGACTGGTTCTTCGATAGTTTTTAACGGAGAGATTTACAACTACCGCGAACTTCGTTCTGAACTAGAAGTGCTGGGTGAGAAGTTTGAGACGGACTCGGACACCGAGGTGCTGCTCCGTCTTTATGACTTGCAAGGTGCCGATTGCCTTTCGAAACTTCGCGGCATGTTCGCCTTCGCGGTCTGGAATCCCCGCGACAAAACCCTTTTCTGCGCCCGTGACCGCGTTGGCAAGAAGCCATTCCTCTATTCGCATCGTCCAAACGGAGATTTCATTTTCGGCTCTGAATTCAGGGCATTGCTTGCGCATCCTGAAATCAGTCGAGACGTCGATCCTGTGGCGATTGATGAATATCTCTCGTTCCTTTGCGTCCCCGCGCCACGCACTGCCTTTGCCGAGATAAGAAAGCTCGAACCCGCACATTCACTTCTCTGGAAAGACGGAGAGATCAAGATTGAACGCTATTGGAGTCCGAATTTCAATCGAAAGATAGTCATCTCAAGTGAGGAAGCAATAGAGGAGACTACTCGGCTGCTGCGTGAAGCAACTCGTTTGCGGATGATTTCGGATGTTCCGCTCGGTGCATTCCTGTCGGGCGGCGTCGACTCTTCGACAGTTGTGGCTTTGATGGCAGGCGAGAGTGAGTCGGCGGTCAAGACCTTCTCAATCGGTTTTGATGACACCGACTACAGTGAATTGAAATATGCACGAATGGTCGCGAGCCATGTCGGAGCTGAATATAACGAAATGATCGTTCGACCCGATGCCATGGAGGTCCTTCCGACCTTGGTCGAGCATTACGGGGAGCCATATGCTGACTCATCGGCGATTCCGACCTATTACGTTTCAAGGGAAACGAGAAGGCATGTAACGGTGGCATTGAACGGGGACGGGGGAGATGAATCCTTTGCGGGCTATGAACGATATTCGGCAATGGTTGCAGCCAGTCTTTATAGAAAGGTACCTGCAATATTGCGAAAGCCACTTCTCGAATGGCCGGTCTCGATTTTACCGACATCAGATGTGAAAAGAAGTAGGGTCCGCGACTTCCAGCGCTTTTTGTCGGCCGCCGGATTGGACCGCGGAGATCGATATCTGAGATGGATGTCGGCCTTCACATCAGAGGAAAGATCTGCTCTATACAGCGACAGTTTCAAAAACTCCATTGGCGGGATGACACCCGTCTCGGTCCTCAACAAATGGCTTGATTTCGAGCAGGGCGCAACGGGCCATCTCGATTCTGTTCTGCTCGCGGATCTCATGACATATCTCCCGAACGATCTTTTGGTGAAGGTGGATATCGCATCGATGGCAAATTCCCTCGAGGCCAGATCGCCCTTCCTCGATCACAAGGTCATCGAATTCGCTGCAAGTCTCCCCGAAGGAATCAAGATGAACGGATTGTCGACCAAAAGTCTCCTCAAAAAAGTGGCCGCTAATCTCGTTCCATCCGAAGCGGTCTACCGTCGGAAGATGGGTTTCGGAGTACCGGTCGGACAGTGGCTGAAAAATGAGATGAGGGAATTCACTAAAGAGGTTCTACTCTCGGACCGCTCGCTGAACAGGGGAATGTTCGACGCTGATGTGGTTCGCAGATACGTCTCTGAACATTTAGATAATAGAAAGGACCATTCTTTCCGACTGTGGACTCTGCTAATGCTCGAGCTTTGGACAAGTCGCTTCATCGATTAGCAGATTTTTGCAAAGCTTGGAGTTTGAAGGGGACAGGATTTAAGATATCGGAATTCTATGAAAGGCGTTGTTCTTGCCGGAGGTCTCGGATCGAGACTGTTTCCGCTCACAAAGATAACGAATAAACATCTCCTCCCGGTCTTTGACCGCCCGATGATCTATTACCCCATACAGACACTCATCAATGCGGGAATAGACGACATCATGATTGTTACTGGCGGCAATTTCGCGGGCGATTTCCTGCAACTGCTCGGTAACGGGAAAGATTTCGGCTTGAAGCGCCTCAATTATGCATATCAACAAGGTGAGGGCGGCATCGCCGATGCTCTGTCACTCGTCCATCAGTTCGCCGATGGCGGACCCGTATGCGTTGTCCTCGGCGACAACATAATCGAAAAGAACATCAAGGCTGCGGCCGATGATTATAGAGCCCAGGGCGGCGGTGCGAAGATTCTTCTCAAAAAAGTGCACGATCCGCAAAGATTCGGCGTTCCAGAGCTCGATGGTGATAGAGTTGTCGCAATCGAAGAGAAGCCCGCAAAACCAAAGTCTGACTACGCTGTGATCGGAATCTATTTTTTCGACTCAACAGTCTTTGATGTTATTTCCACACTCAAGCCCTCTGACAGGGGTGAGCTTGAAATCACGGACGTTAACAACCATTACATCAACGAGGGAAAAATGACTTGGTCGGAACTCGACGGCTGGTGGACTGATGCGGGTACTTTTGAAAGCCTGAGAGCGGCATCAAATCTAGTTGCAGAGACCGGCGCCAACAAAAGCTGAATGGCCACCAATTCAGACCGTTAGCGATTCCTCGTATTCTCCCCAAACCTTTCTAAGGCGATTTGAGATTTCCCCGACCGTTGCCATGTTTTCGACGGCATCAAGGATAGTCGGAAGCATATTAGTCGTTCCGCGGGCCGCCTCTTCGACTTTGGAGAGGGCTGCTTCTGTCATTGATGCATCGCGACGGGAACGCAGTGCCGAAAGCCTCTCCTTTTGATCTCGTTCGATCTTCGGGTCCACCTTTAAAACAGGAATCTCGTCGATGTCATCCGACTTGAAGCTGTTTACTCCGACGACGATTGCATTCTCGCTCTCCACTGCCTGCTGATATCGATATGCAGCCTCTTGGATCTCCCGCTGCGGATATCCTTTCTCAATTGCGGAAAGCATGCCGCCCATCGAATCAATCTTTGCTATGTAGTCCATCGCCAAACGTTCGAGGCTGTCGGTCAGTTCCTCGACCGCATAGCTTCCAGCAAACGGGTCGACTGTGTCGGCAATTCCCGACTCGTGAGCGATGACCTGCTGGGTGCGCAGCGCACTTCGTGCAGCGTGTGCGGTAGGTAGCCCAAGAGCCTCATCCATCGAGTTTGTATGAAGCGACTGTGTCCCGCCGAGCACTGCCGCGATTGCCTGAACGGTCGTCCTGACGATATTCACCTCGGGCTGTTGTGCAGTCAGCGTCGATCCCGCGGTTTGCGTGTGGAACCTGAGCATCATCGATCTCGGATCCTTGGCACCGAAGCGGTCACGGGCGATATGTGCCCATATTCTGCGGGCGGCGCGGAATTTTGCTACTTCCTCAAGAAGATTGTTGTGGGCGTTGAAAAAGAATGACAGGCGCGGAGCGAACGTATCGATTCCGAGTCCGACCGAGAGTGCCGCTTCCACATAGGCGATGGCATCGGCGAGGGTGAAGGCAATCTCCTGTGCAGCGGTCGATCCCGCCTCGCGGATGTGATACCCGGAGATCGAGATTGTGTTCCAATTCGGCACCTGGTCAGCACAGAAAGAAAAACTGTCAGTGATCAATCTAAGGCTCGGCTTCGGTGGAAAGATATAGGTGCCGCGCGCAATGTATTCCTTGAGGATGTCGTTCTGAATCGTACCGTTTATCTTATCGAGCGCGACACCCTGCTTTTTTGCGACGGCGATGTAAAGGCACAGCAGAATTGTTGCTGTGGCGTTGATGGTCATCGAGGTCGAGACTTTGTCGAGCGCGATACCGTCGAATAACGTGAGCGCATCCTCGATAGAATCTATTGCGACTCCAACCTTGCCAACCTCGCCCGCAGCAAGTGGGTCGTCCGAATCAAGTCCAATTTGTGTGGGGAGATCGAAGGCGACCGATAAACCCGTCGTACCCTGGGATATCAGATATTTATATCGTGCGTTTGACTCCTCAGCCGTCGCGAAGCCAGCGTACTGCCGCATCGTCCAGAGTTTTCCACGATAAAGATTTTTTCGGATGCCGCGAGTGTAGGGGAAAGTCCCCGGTTCACCGATTTTTCCGTCGTAGTCGACCTTCGAATTCGAGGGATTGAAGTCGTTCGGCAGTTCGATGCCGGAGGTCGTCTCGAACTTGTCGCGCCGATCAGCCATAGGAGCGATTCTAAACCGCTTGGGCGAGTAGGGCAAAGGGGGAAATTGGGTGATAATTAGAGGAATAGAGATGTGCCGTACCCGTCTCTTTCCGTCTCGAAGCCGTCGAGAAAATTCTGGAATAGATGTCCGAGCAGAACTACTTCAATTACTTCACAGAGATTGAGGAGACCTTCACGCGAAGGCGGGGCAAGCATCTGCTTCTTTCGCCACTTGATTGGAGTCTGATGGAAAGTTGGAGGGAGAGAGAAGTTCCGCTTCACATTGTTCTGAGGGCCATTGAACAGGTCTTCGATGTATATGATTCACAGCAAGATCGTAAGAGGAGTATAAAAAGTCTCTCCTACTGTAAGGAGGAGGTCGAGGCCCAGTTCGCAGAATGGTGCGATATGCAGGCGGGTCGAAGTGCTGAGAAATCCGGTACCGAGTCTTCGGCTCGACAATCAGGAGAATCAATCGAATCCCACATATCGGGTGCAATCTCGAAGTTGAACGCGTTGCGCCCTGAGATTTCCGGAGCGCTTGCAGAGACAACCGAACGAGTCCTTGTCTTGCTCCAAGAGTTGGCAGGGTCAGTTGAGGATGCTGAAAAGGCAGAAGCGACCCTCGGTAGGCTCGACGACATGATTGACGAGGCGCTTCTTTCTGTGGCAGACGATTCGGTGGTGAAGACCGTCGAGGCGCAATGTGCTCCCTATCGGGAGAGCATGGAAGCGGACGCGTTCGAAAAGACTTTTCGTTTGTTGCTTTTGAAGCGTTTGAGAGATCAGGCGAGATTCCCGAGACTCAGCCTCTTCTACCTCTGAGACCATGACCCAAATCCCCACTGAATTCGAAATCAAGATCGACAAGATTGTCCCGAATGGTTATGGTCTCGGCTTCGCTCACGGATGCGCGGTCTTTGTGAGTCTCGCGGCGAAAGGAGACTTCGCAAAAGTCCGCGTACGCGAGCAGAAGGGGAAGACCGTCTTTGCGGAAATCATCGAGATAAATGAGCCGTCGGCTGAAAGAGTTGCACCGGTTTGCAGATATTTCGGTAGTTGTGGTGGGTGTGATTTTCAGCAGATGTCATATGCCGCGCAATTAAAAGCAAAATCAGAAATCATCAGCGACAGTTTGTCGAGAATTGGGAAGTTCTCCGATTTCGGCGAAGTCGAAGTCGCGGCGAGTCCGAATCCGCTCGGCTATAGGACGCGCACGGAATGGCACCTGGACACCATACGCAGCAGGATTGGATATTTCAGAAGGTTCTCCCATGATGTCGTGGATATCGAGGAGTGTCCGGTGATGGCAGGTCCGCTTGCGGAAAAACTCAAGGAGATTCGTTCCTCGATTGAATGGCATCAGTTCGCCAGTGACCGACCATCAATCGAGGCCGCATGTGGATCTTTGGGAATTTCGGTCTTTTCGGACGAGATATTTGAACCGACCGATGAGATTTCAGTCGAGGTCGACGGCTTCAAGCTGAGTTTCGATGCTGGAACCTTTTTTCAGGCGAACCCTCTTCTCATCGAAGATCTCGTCAGTTGTGCAATCGGCACGGCTTCGGGCGCGACCGCGATTGATCTCTATTCCGGTGTCGGCCTTTTCTCTTTGCCGCTGACCCGTCGATTCCAGAATGTTCTCGCAGTCGAGGGGAATCCACGGTCGGTTGCCTTCGCTGAACTTAACAGAGTTTCGGCCCAGGCAGACAATCTAAAGATTGATGAGTCTGATGTGGCTTCATGGCTCGAGGATAATCGAGAGGTCGAAGGAGTCGATTTCTTGCTACTCGACCCACCGCGTACTGGATGCCAGAAGAGCTCGCTCGAGTTAATCACACGCATTGCGCCGCGCCACATCAGCTATGTTTCGTGCGACCCATCGACGCTCGCCCGCGACCTCAGAGTTTTATGTGATAAGGGCTATCGTCTCGTCACGGTCACGGGTTTCGATTTGTTTCCGCAGACCCACCATGTCGAGACTGTCGCTCGGCTCGAAAGGGTGAGCTGATTTCGAGAGATATTTGGTCAATAGCTGTAGTCAATTCCAAATGACGCCATGAAAATCATTCTGACAACCACCTCGAATTTAGAAGAGGCTGAAAGAATTGCCGAGAAGCTGGTTGAGAGTGGACTCGCAGGCTGTGTCCAGTGTGTGCCGCAGGTCGTTTCAGTCTACCGCTGGCAGGGAGAGACGGTTAAGGACAAAGAGGCGCTCATGGTCATAAATACCTCAGAGGCCTTGATTGAAAAGACAATCGAGGCGCTTGAGGGCGAGCACAGCTATGAGGTCCCTGAGATTCTGGTGATTGATCCCTCTCACGTTTCTCCGTCGTATCTTGAATGGCTCACTTCAGTTCTCGGAAAATAAAAAAAACCCGGGTTGGCCCCCCGGGTCTTTCGTTCAATATAACCTGACTCTAGATTCCCATTATGTTGAAACCGCAATCGACGTAGATTGTCTCGCCGGTGATTCCTGATGCGAGATCACTGACAAGAAAAAGAGCCGTGTTTCCAACCTCGCGAGCCTCGACATTCCTTTTGAGCGGAGCCCTCTCGCCGACATATCCCAAGAGTGACCCCATATTCTTGACGCCTCTCGCCGACAACGTGTTGATGGGTCCCGCACTGATTGCATTTACCCTGATATTTTTTGGACCGAGATCCGCAGCAAGGTATCTTGTTGAGGATTCAAGAGCTGATTTCGCCACACCCATCACGTTATAGTTCATGACGACCTTTTCTGCACCGTAATAGCTCATCGTGACGATGCTTCCACCTTCGGACATCAGTGCTGCTGCACCTCGGCATATTTGAGGCAGAGAATAAGCACTGATTTCCATCGCGGTCAGAAACGCTTCGCGCGAGGTGTCGAGAAATTCGCCTTCGAGTGCCTCTTTCGGTGCGAAGGCAATCGAATGCACGACGAAATCCAGTCTGCCGTACTTCGCCTTGATCGCCTCAAACATCGCATCGACATCCGATTGGTTAGTGACATCACATGGAATCATCAGGGAATCCGGCAAATCACCCGTCAGTTTCTCAACCTTTTCCTTGAGCCTTTCACCTTGGTAGGTGAAGGCCATCTTGGCACCGTTCGCATGCGCGGCCTCGGCACATGCCCATGCAATCGAGCGCTGATTCGCGACGCCGAGGATGAGTCCGATCTTGTTCTCGAGTAAGTTCATATGTCTCTTATGAAAAACACCTTCATCTTATATCAAGTTAGTGACAACCTGAATATCAGCCGATCTATTTCACAAAGGGAATGTCGTCAAAGTGAGTCATGCGCTTGAAGTCTTGGAATCTTTTGTTGATCTCAGGGTAGTCGAGCGCGTCAACCCGTTCGGTGCCGAATTTTTCGACATTGAATGACGCCATCACCGAACCGTAGATCATTGCCCGGCGCATCGTCTCCTGCGTGAACTCCTTCTGGCTAGCCAGATAACCCATGAATCCTCCTGCGAAGGTGTCGCCCGCACCGGTGGGGTCGAAAACCGATTCGAGTGGGTATGCGGGACAGACGAAATAAGAATCGTCAGTGAAGAGTGTCGCACCGTATTCGCCGCGTTTGATGACCACGGCCTTGAGACCGAATCCCAATATTTTCCGAGCAGCGCTGTGGATATTGGGTTCATCGGTGAGTTGGCGTGCCTCAGCATCGTTGATGATGATGCAGTCGACAACCTTGATTGTCTCTATCAATGCATCCTTCATCGACGTGATCCAGAAATTCATCGTGTCCATCGCGACAAATTCTGCTTTTGCACATTGTTCGCGCACCTGTTTCTGCAAAGTGGGAAGGATGTTCGCCAAAAAGAGGACGCGACAGTCTTTAGATGCATTTGAAAGCTTTGGCTGGAATGTCTCAAACACATTCAGCTGAGTGTCGAGTGTGTGCGCCGTGTTCATGTCGTAGTCATACCGGCCCTTCCAAAAGAAGGTCTTGCCATCGGGTACGACCTCGATGTCATCGGTGTTGATGTTATGCCGACGGAACACACCCCACTCATCCTCACCAAAGTCGCCTCCGACGACTCCGACTGCGCGGACATCGGTGAAAAATGATGCCGAGAGTGAAAAATGCGTGCCCGCGCCGCCAAGTATCTTCTCGCGCTTGCCGAATGGGGTCTCAAGTGCGTCAAAGGCTACCGAACCGACTACTGTAAGTGACATTTTGTGATTCCTCGATGTGGTGGCGGAGATTTATTGCCAACCGTTCTTTTTAAGTTCCGACTTGGCGTCGGCTACGAATCTACTTCTCGGGTACTTTTCGACAATCATCGAAAAATACGCTCGTGCGTTTTCACGCAGCGTATCAGGTGAATATTTTTTGCGTTCTTCGTCGTTGCGTGGTGCCGGAGCCCGCTCACCCTTACCTTCTGAAAGGTAGAGACTGCTAAGCGCCGCAAGATAGATGAACTCATCTATCTTCGTGAACTCCGGATATGCGACGAATGTCTCCTCAAAGCGCGAAAGGACCGCACGATAGGCCTTTTCGAGCGGAAATATTGACCTGAGACATCAAGGTTATGCTTCGCGTCGGCCTCTTTGAATGGATCGGCCTGGGAATCGGCCGTAGCCTGCTGTGCACTGACCGCGAATGCAGAACTCGCTATCACCAACGCGACAAAGAATATCGAAAGAAATTGTTTCATAAGCGATTTTGCCCTGAGGGACTTCGATGCGGATCGGACGGCCTCGAGTTGTCGTAGACTCATCCGTTCCGAAGCCCGTCGAGTATCGCGTCAACAGTCTTTTTCGCGTCACCGTAGAGCATGCGATTGTTTTCCTTGAAGAAAAGCGGATTTTCCACACCCGCATATCCCGCACCCCTTCCACGCTTCATGACAATCGAGGTCTTCGACTTCCACACTTCGAGAACGGGCATGCCCGCAATCGGACTTGTCGGGTCATCGAGTGCGGCAGGATTGACGGTGTCATTTGCTCCGATGATCAATGCGACATCGGTATCGGGGAAGTCCTCGTTAATCTCATCCATCTCGAGCACGATGTCGTAGGGAACCTTCGCTTCGGCGAGAAGAACATTCATGTGGCCGGGAAGTCTACCTGCAACTGGGTGAATTCCGAATCTGACATTGACTCCTTTAGTGCGGAGAAGTTTCGTGATCTCGGCCACCGGATGCTGAGCTTGTGCGACGGCCATGCCGTACCCCGGAACTATGATCACACTCTTCGCCGAGTCGAGAAGATCGACCGTCTCGCCAACGGATATCTCGGTTATCTCACCTTCAATCTCCACAGCGGTGCCCGCCGCGGCGCTCGGAGCGGCTCCAAAGCCACCCGCGATGACGCTGATAAACGAGCGGTTCATCGCCTTGCACATGATGTAGGAAAGAATTGCGCCGCTGCTACCAACGAGTGCGCCGGTGATGATGAGCAAATCGTTCGAAAGCATGAAGCCCGCTGCCGCTGCCGCCCAGCCCGAATAGCTGTTGAGCATCGAGACAACGACCGGCATGTCTCCACCCCCGATCGAGGCGACGAGATGGACGCCGAGAACGGATGCGACGGCGGTCATCACGAGTAGTGCCGTCAGCGGCTCAAGATATCCATTATCAGGAACCATGAAGAAATATCCGAGTATTAGTGAGCCGATTATCATCAACAGGTTGAGCAGGTGTTTGCCGGGCAGAGTCAGTGGTGCGCTGCTGAAGATTGCACGGAGCTTACCGAATGCGACGACAGATCCTGTGAAGGTGACGGCACCGATGAATACCCCGATAAAGATCTCGATGTTGTGAATCATCACCTCGGTCGGACCGCCACTCTTATGTTCGAGATGGCCTGCAATGCCGACGAGAACCGCTGCCGCTCCGACGAAACTGTGAAGCACCGCCACCAATTCCGGCATCGAGGTCATCGCGACACGCGATGCCAAAAGACCTCCGATGAGTGCGCCGGGAATCACCGCTGCGGCAAGTGTTAATTCACTTCCGGATTTGATTTGCATCGCAGTTGCAATGAAGGCGATGACCATTCCGAGAATTCCGAAAAGATTTCCCCGCCTCGCTGACTCCTGGTTCGACAGGCCTCCGAGGCTGAAGATGAATAGAACCCCTGCGACGAGGTATGCGACTGTAATCATTTCTTTTGTCATTGTCGTTTCCTCCTGAGGGTTATTTCCTGAACATCGCGAGCATTCTCTGTGTCACCAAGAATCCTCCAGCAATGTTGATTGTTCCGATTAGTATTGCGATGCCACCCAAAATTGTCGTGGCGGATGAGAAGTCGCCGTCGATTTGAAGCATGCCGCCGACGATTATGATCCCGCTGATGGCGTTGGTGACGCTCATGAGCGGAGTGTGGAGAGCGGCGCTGACGTTCCAAACGACCTGGAAGCCGATGATCACCGCCAGCACGAAGACAGTCACATGTCCGATGAATTCGGAATCGGTATACGCACCGCTTCCGTAGACTGCGAGTGATCCAAGTACGATTAAGATCAGATTTCCAAGTCCGAAACCGCGCTTCTTTTCCGGAGCAGATGGCTTCGTCTCATGTTGAGGAGCTGGAGCCACCGCAGGCGAAGGCTCTGGTTTCGGCGGAGGGGGAAGTATCTCTCCCTTATCAACAATGAGTGCGCCGCGTACCACCTCGTCTGAATGGTCGACACGATATTTCTCATTTCCGCCCATGTCGCTCAGCAGATGCCAGAGGTTGGTGCCGTACAACTGGCTCGACTGATTGGCCATGCGGCTCGGTAGGTCCGTGTATCCGACGATAGTCACTCCGTCGACCTTGACGCATTCACCTGGCTTGGTCGATTCACAGTTCCCACCCTGTTCAGCGGCGAGATCGACGATGACCGAACCTTCTTTCATGCTCCTGACCATCTCGTTTGTGATGAGGATTGGCGCGCGCTTTCCAGGAATCAGGGCGGTCGTGACGATGATGTCCACCTCTTTGGCCTGCGCGGCGAAGAGTGCCATTTCGGCGTCGATGAATTCCTTGCTCATCACCTTCGCATAGCCACCCTCACCTGTTCCGTCTTCCTTGAAGTCGAGTTCGAGGAATTCAGCACCGAGACTTTCAATCTGTTCTTTGACGACCGGGCGGGTATCAAAGGCCCTGACTACCGCTCCGAGTGAGTTCGCCGCACCGATTGCAGCGAGACCCGCGACACCTGCGCCAATGACGAGAACCTTAGCAGGCGGAACTTTGCCCGCGGCCGTGATTTGTCCTGTGAAGAATCTTCCGAAATTGTTTGCAGCCTCGACGACTGCGCGATACCCCGCGACGTTCGCCATCGAACTCAGTGCATCCATCTTCTGTGCACGGCTGATGCGGGGAACCATGTCCATTGCAAGCACTGTCGCACCAGTCGCGGAAAGCTTCTTGACGAGCTCTTCGTTCTGGGTGGGATATAGGAAGCTGATCAGGGTTTTTCCCGGTTTCAGATGGCCGATTTCGGCATCTTGCGGCGCTCGTACCTTGATGATGATGTCGCTGTCTGACCAGAGCGTCGCCGCATCTTTCACCACGGTGCATCCCGCGGCGCGATAGGCTTCGTCGGTGCAGTTGGCTGCGACTCCGGCCCCTGCCTCGATCAGTATCTCGAACCCGAGTTTCTGAAGTTTGAGAGCGGTCTCAGGCGTGGCGGCGACACGGCATTCACCTGACGCCACCTCTCGCGGCACTCCAATCTTCTTGGCGGGCACTAAGCCCTCCGTGTTGTTTGCGTTCTCGCTCATAGACTTTGTTATTTCTTTCCGTACTTGCCGATTATTGCCTCGAGTTTTTTGGCAGTCTCGGGATTCCAATGGTCGGGCTGCGTGAAGATGGCGCTCTTTGTCGCACCTTCGAAAGGGTTTGGTGTTCCCTTGGATGCGACACGCTTGACCGCTTCTTTGAGCACCAGCTGAGCGTTGCGCACATTCTTGGTCAGATACTCAACGACCATATCCAGCGTCACCGAATCGTGCTCCTCATGCCAACAATCGTAGTCGGTCACAAGTGCGAGCGTCGCATAGGCAATCTCGGCTTCACGCGAGAGCTTCGCCTCTTGCAGGTTCGTCATGCCGATGACATCCATGCCCCACTGACGGTAAACATTCGATTCGGCTTTGGTTGAGAATGCCGGACCTTCCATGCAGAGATATGTTCCGCCGCGATGCACCGTTAATCCATCGACGGTTTTGCATGATGCCTCGAGAATGTCCCCAAGTTCATCACAGACCGGATGAGCGAAGGTGATATGCCCCACGATACCCTCACCGAAAAAGGTGGACTCTTCGGCTCGTGCACGCGTTCTATCAAAGAATTGGTCGGGAATGACAAAGTCAGTCGGAGCGTACTTTTGTTGTAGACTCCCAACCGCCGAGACGGAAAGGATGTAATCCACCCCGAGAAGCTTCATCGCATAGATGTTCGCGCGAAAGGGAAGTTCCGAAGGGGTGTGCTTGTGTCCCCGACCATGCCTCGGCAGAAAGGCAACCCTTTCTCCCTCGAGTGAACCGATGATGAACGCATCAGACGGCTTGCCGAACGGGGTATCGATCTCCACTTCCTTAACGTCGGTCAGTTCGGGCATCTGATAGAGCCCGCTGCCACCGATTATTCCAATTTTGACTTGCTCGGTACTCATTTCTTTTTCTTACCCGTCTTTTGCTCAGCGGACTCCGGAGCCACTGGGGCCGAATCATCTTCGTCGGCGGTTGGAGCTTCACCCTGTGGCATCTGACGCTGCATCATCTGCTGAATCTGTTCGTCGGAAACCTGCGGAATCTCAAATTCCTCGATGACGACAGGATGGTCTTCTTTCAACTTGTCGAAGAAATCCTTCTGCTTCTTGTCGCTGAGTTGGGCTTTCGCATAATCACGAAGCGGTAGACCGCGATCGAATGGATTCTGCGGATTTTTCACCAAAGCCGAGAAGAGAATGTGTCGCACGTCGTAGTTCTGCTTGATTTGACCCGAAGCGTCTTTAGCTTCGCCCTTCTTGACGAGCTTGATGATGTGATAGCCAAACTCCGACTTGACCGGGGTCGTCGTGTACTGCCCTGGTTCAAGTGCAAGCGCCGCCGCCTCGAATGCTGGGTCGAACTGGCCTGCAGTGACTTTTTCGTAAAGCCCACCTTTGTCCTTGCTACCCGGATCATCTGACAGTTCTTTGGCGAGTGCTGCGAAATCGGCACCACCCTCAAGCTTCTTGATCGTCTCAATCGCCTTCTGTTCCTGTGCCGCCGAGGTATCGAGCTGAGGATTCTCCGCGAGATACTTATCGATTTCGCCCTCAGTAACCTTGGCGAGTTCTCCCATCTTCTTCAAATAGCGTCCCTGAAGGAATTGAGCTTTCTTGAGCTTTATCTCGATTGAGACTCTCGCTTCAAAGTCGGCCCATGTCGCCGGATCTTTTCTCAGCGCCGCCTCGGCCTCTTCCTTGGTGACCATTATCTTCGCGAATTCGTCACGGAGCTGGCTCACGTCCTCGGGTGAAGGCTCCATGTCCTCGGGGACCTGCCCCTCTCGTTTTGCGAGTGTGAGCAGGGTGTTGAGATATGACTGAAACGATGCCTCGCGTCCGACGTAACCACCGAAAAATCTTTTGATTGATGAAAGAGTCGCGCTGACACCCTTTGATGAGAAGCGTGATTCACCCTCTTCGAGTGTTATTGCCTCGGGTCCCCAGAACTCTGTTTTCTGTTCTTCGGTGACAAAGCCAAAGGGCGGCATCGGACCCTGATCCTTATGTGCCTCACGGTCATAGCTGGACGCCAGCGCTTGGTCGCCGATGAGTTCGAGTGCCTTTCGGGTGACCGGGTCGCCACCGATTTCCGCATCAGCTTCAGCCGCTGCGGCGATTGATAAAAGGTCGCGCAGGCCGTCGAGCTGCTTTTCTTTCTCTTCAGGACTCGACGAAAGGGCCTTGAGTGCCATCGGATTCGCGTTCTTGAGCAGCGCCTCCATCTCCTTCTTCGAGACATGTGTGAACTCACCATGTCCTTTGCTGTTCTTCCACACGGCAAGGCCGCCACCGATCGCTACGAGTACGATGACGAGTGCAATGATCTGCTCCTTGACCCCGAAGGTCATGGGCTTTGCTGCCACCTTTTTTGTTTCCGATGAATTTTCCTTGTTACTCAATTGTTTTCTCCTGAAGTTACGTATGTGAATTTTCTAAGATTTCTTTTCGACCAATTCGATGAGAACACCGCCCGATGCCGCGGGATGAACAAATGCGATACGGCAACCGCCCGCCCCGATCCGTGGCTCCTCATCGATGAGTCTTGCGCCCGCTGATTTCATTCTTGCGAGCGCCGCCACGATGTCGGGGACCTCGATTGCGATGTGATGAATGCCACCACCGCGCTTCTCAAGAAATTTTGAAATCGGCGAATCCTCCGAAGTGGGTTCAAGAAGCTCGATACGAGTATCACCGACGGGAAGCATTGCGACGCGGACCTTTTGATCTTCGACCACCTCGGTGTGCACGTTCTCGAGACCGAGTGCGTCCTCATAGAACTTGAGTGCGCTCTCTATCCCGTTCGTCGCTATTCCCAGATGGTCAATCTTCATTTCTTCAAAATCTCCTCGGCAGCCGAGTATGGGTCCAGCTTTTTCTCTCCGACCTGAGCTGAGAGCTCATCGAGTAAAGATGTGGCCCGTTCCGTGCTGAGTGCTTCTGCGAGAAGCTGCTCACGAATCAATTCGGTAATTCGCCATCTGGCGATTGCGCGACGCCTGTCCGCCTGTTCCGCACTTTTTTGAAAGTCGGCATAGTCGGTGACGCCTTTCGAAAGCTCTTCGATACCCTTGCTCTCGGTCGCCACCGTTTTCACTATCGGCGGAAGCCATCCGTCAGTGCGGTGACTAAGTTCTAGGAGCGCCTGAAGTTCTTTCTCGGTCCGCATGACGCCGTCACGGTCGGCCTTGTTGATGACGAAGACGTCGCCGATTTCCATGATGCCGGCTTTGATTGCCTGAATGTCGTCACCCATTCCCGGTACCAGTACAACGACAGAGACATCCGCTGTCTTCACGATCTCTACCTCGTCCTGTCCGACGCCAACCGTTTCGACAATCACCTTGTGATAGCCGGCCGCATCGAGTATCGAGACTGCATCGACTGTTGCCCTTGCGAGTCCTCCGAGGTTTCCGCGTGTCGCCATCGATCGGATGAAGATGTTAGGATCGAGCCCGAGAGTCGACATCCTGATGCGATCGCCGAGGATTGCACCCCCTGAAAATGGACTCGAGGGATCGACGGCGATTATTCCCACCCTCTCTCCGCGGTTCTTGTAAAAGAGCGCCAGCTTGTCGACCAGTGATGACTTTCCCGCGCCCGGTGCACCCGTGATTCCGATGACGAGCGCCTTTCCGGTGTGGGGGAAGAGGCCCTTCATCATCTCTGAGGAGCCCGCCGCCGAGTTCTCGACTGAGGAGATGGCCCGGGCGACCGCGCGGACCTCGCCCGCAAGCACTTTCCCGACCAGCGAATCCTCATTGAGCATAAGTCGCAATTTTCGCATTTTTCAGCGGTTTTTCCAAAAGGTGACGGCCCTTTCCCAAGCAGGAAAAGAGCCGTTTTTACTGCGTTCCGAGCGGCTTTCGCGAACGGGGTCGGTCAGCCCTTTAGGACCTGCTTGGCAATGACGAGTCTTTGAATCTCACTCGTGCCTTCGCCGATCGTGCAAAGCTTCGCGTCACGCCAGAATTTTTCTGCAGGGTAATCCTTCGTGTATCCGTAGCCGCCATGGATTTGGACCGATTCCTCTGCGACTCGGACAGCGACTTCAGACGCGAACACCTTCGCCATCGCCGCTTCTTTTGTGACCGCAAGCCCTGCATCCTTCATGCGTGCAGCTTGTATGGTTAGCAGTCTCGCAGCTTCAATCTGCATCGCCATGTCAGCGAGCTTGAACTGTATTGCCTGGAATTCAGAGATTGCTTTGCCGAATTGCACACGCTCTTTCGAATATCTGAGCGCTGCCTCATAAGCGCCTTGGGCGATGCCGACCGAGAGCGCCGCAATCGAGATGCGCCCGCCATCGAGGATCTGCATCGCTTGGAGAAATCCCTCGCCCTCTTTGCCAAGACGATTACCGTCGGGTACGACACATTCTTCAAAGACAACCGAGGCCGTCTCGGACGCCCGCATACCGAGCTTGTTCTCCTTCTTATCGGGCCTAAATCCAGACATCGATTTATCGAAGATGAAGGCCGTGATTCCGCGGTTTCCCTTGGATTTATCGGTCACGGCGACTGCCACCAAGGTTTCGCAGGAGATTGCGTGGGTGATGAAGTTCTTCGATCCCGACACCCGCCACGCATCTCCAGCCCGCACTGCCGTCGTGCGCGTGCCTGATGCATCCGAGCCCGCCTGCGACTCTGTCAGCCCCCAGGCGCCAAAGCTCTCACCGCGTGCGAGCGGCACAAGGTATTTCTTTTTCTGCTCTTCGGTTCCGAATTTGTAGATATGGTTTGAACAAAGTGAGTTGTGCGCAGCCACCGAGAGTCCGACAGAACCGTCGACGCGTCCAAGCTCTTCGATGATCGTCGCGTATTCGACATAACCCATTCCCGCTCCGCCGTATTCTTCGGGGAAGATGATGCCGAGCAATCCCAATTCGGCGAGCTGCGGTCTGAGTTCGATGGGGAAGTGCTGGGACTCATCCCATTCCATGACATGCGGTTTGATTTCGCTCTCGGCGAATTCGCGCACGCTCTGCTTGATCTGAAGCTGCTCTTCGTTCAGAAGGTGTGGCATATTCTGTATATAAGTAAAGATTATCCTTACATAACAAATACGTGGAAGCAAGGTTGGCGCTGTCGATTGGGTGCCTTTTAATTAACTCGCACCCAATGTAAAAATCAGTAAATAAAGGGAGGATAGGGTAATGGACTGGCAGGAAAATTTGATTGACTCTGACGATGGAGTGAGGGCCGTGTTGTCGGCAACACAGAGCATCGCGGTCATCGGCATCAAGGCAGAACCCGACAAACCAGCACATTATGTGCCCGCCTATATGAAGGAGCGCGGATTCAGGATCATCCCGGTTCCAGTCTTCTATCCCGACGCGACGGAGATGCTCGGTGAAAAAGTATATCGGTCCCTCGCGGAAATCCCCGACGATGTCGATCTTGTCAATATTTTCCGCCGTCCTGATGATGTTGCATTACATGTCGATGACATCATCGCGAAAAAGCCCAAGGCGGTTTGGCTTCAATCTGGCATCCGTAACGATACGGTCGCCGAGAAACTCGCGAAGGCCGGAATCAAGGTCGTGCAAGATCTCTGCCTGATGGTCGAGCACAGGGCGCTCGGGGCGCGAAAGTAACAGCTGAAAGCAAAGAGAAAGGACCGCCCGAGCGGTCCATTGATACATCGTCGCCGTACTTTTACTTTTGTATCCTTCCTCGTCCGCGACCAGTTACTTAGTGCTCTTTCGGAGAAAGCCCTTAATCTCTTTCGCGTCCAGTTCGCGGTAGGCACCGACCGGAATCCGCTCGTCGCGCACGTGCCCGATCGCCGTGCGGCGCAACTTAACGACGGAATGTCCGATTGCGTCGAACATCTTTCTGATCTGCTGATTGTGTCCTTCGTATAGGGTTACCTCAAACCATCCGTTGCTCTCGGTATGCTCGAGTGCTTTTATCTCGGCGGGTGCGGTTTTGAATCCGTCCTCGAGCCTGATGCCGCGTCGCAGTTTGTTGATGGCGTTCGCGTTCGGCAGTCCCTTTACTTTGACCTCGTAAACCTTGGCGAACTTTTTCGAAGAGGCAACGATGTTAGAGAACTCTCCGTCATTGGTCAGAATCAAAAGTCCCTCGGTGTTGTAGTCGAGTCGACCGACAGGGTGGAGCTTTCCAAAACCACGCACGAGATCAGTCACTAGCTTGCGTCCCTCGGGGTCGGCAGTGCTTGAAAGGTATCCCTTCGGCTTGTTGAGAAGGATGTAGAAGCTCTCAGACTTCTTGAGCAGGGGATTGATCAGTTTTCCGCGGACCTTGATATGGTCTTTTTCCGAATCGGCCTTGGTGCCTGCTTCGGTGACGGTCTTTCCATTGACGGTGACCGCGCCTTCGGCGATGAGTTCGTCCGCGCCGCGCCGTGAGGCGATTCCTGCCTGCGCGATGAGTTTGTTCAGTCGTTCGAGCATTCGAAGCCTATTGTACTAGTTCTTCGAAATCCTCGATGCTCGGGAGTTCTGAGAGGTCTTTGAGGCCGAACTGCAGCAGGAAATCCTTCGATGTTCCGTATTGCATCGGACGGCCGACGGTTTCTTTTCTGCCCTTCGCGATAATGAGACGCTTGTCGAGCAGCGTCTTGATGGCCGACGCCGACTGCACTCCGCGGATCTCGAGAATCTCTGGTACCGTCACGGGCTGCTTGTAGGCGATGACAGCGAGTGTTTCGAGGGATGCGATAGAGAGTTTCGCGCTCGGACGGGTCTTGAGGAACCTCCGTACCTCTTCGTGGTGTTCGGCCCGCGTGCAGATCTGAAAGCCGCCGGCGATTTCGCGGATTTGCAGACCACCGTTTCTTTTAGCGTACTGTTTGGTCAATTGTCCGACGGCTTCGGTGACATCGTCGATGTCCTCCCGCAGAACCTGGGCGAGTATTTTTGCCGGGACGGGCTCGTCAGAGGTGTAGATGAGCGCCTCGACAGCGGCGATGAGTTCTTCCTTCGACCGCTTCACGGCCTGCTGGGTGATTTCTTCGATTTCTGCCTCGATGTCCTTCTTGTCAGCCATAACTTAAACCCTTCTGAGTATGATGTCGCCGAAGGTCGCGCTCTGGACCAACTTCACCGTCTCGGTCCTCACGATCTCGAGCACGGCGATGAAAGCGGTCACTAGTTCCCGACGCGATTTCATTTCTTCAAAATATTTCACGACGCTGATTTCGTTGAGAGTCGTCAAGCGGTGTTTGAGGTCGCGGATGATTTCGGCCATCGAGACTTCCTCTCGCTCGATTTCCATCTGCACCTCCTCGCGATGCCTTGCGAGAATCTTCTGAAACACGGTGACGATGTCGTAAAGCGTTGCGTTTATCTCAGCGTTATTCTCATCCGACTCAATCTTGCCGCGTGCGAACACGGCCTGTTCGAGCTGCACACGCTCATAGAGCATTCCTGCGGCGTTCTTGAAGGTCTGATGCTCGAGCAGTGCCCTAACAAGCTCCTCACGGGGATCCTCGATATCCTCTCCGACCAGCTCAGATTCGTCGCGTGGCAGCAGCATCTTCGATTTGATTTCAATCAGCGTTGCGGCCATCACAAGGAAGTCCGTTGCGACGGTGATATCGAGTTTTTCCATTATCCGGATGTACTTGAGGTACTCGTCGGTGATGCGGGCTATCGGGATGTCGAAAATGTTTGCCTGTTCCTGCTTTATGAGATAGAGCAGGAGATCAAGCGGGCCGGCAAAATCACCGAGGCGCAGCCTGAGTTCATCGCGCGATTCACGCACGATATGGGGCTGCTCCTTGTAGAAGTCAAAGGTCAGCTGGTCGATTTGTTCAACCTGCTCGCTCATTCGAATTCATCAATCCTAATTGCTCGCGGTGTATTTGTAAATCGCAACTTAAGCTTAGAGAATCTCGAGCACCTTCTCCGCCGGCCGCGCGAGTATAACCTTTCTGCCGACCTCGACAATCGGTCTCTGTATGAGGTTCGGATTCTTGACCATCAAGGAGATGATTTTGTCGTCTGACATCTCGGCAGAGATTTTGAGTTTCTTGAAGTCGGGCTCCGCTTTTCTGACGGCATCGATTGGCTTGATTTTGGCACGCTTAAGAAGGTCCTTGATCTTCGCCGCAGACAGCG
>CAXRBW010000027.1:0-4698 GCA_964228775.1 Pyrinomonadaceae bacterium
ACGAACGTCTTGTCCGCGGAGTTTGAAGCTGATTCCCAAAGTCCTGCAAATGCGAACGGCCGACGCTCCGCTTTGTGAAAATATACTGGATGCTTTTTTCCGAGTACGGTCTCCCATTCATAGAACCCATCGGCTGGAATAACGCATCGATTCGAGGTGACAAGATTTCTGAACGATGGTTTCTCAAGGAGAGTTTCACGGCGCGCATTGATTAGCGGTCGCATCGAGGCATCCGCCCATTTCGGGACGAGCCCCCAAACAGCCTTTTCTCCGACCAGCTTCCCTTCACGCAGAAAAAACATCAGTGCCGATTGGGAGGGCGCGATGTTATAACTCGGCGAAAAGTCCGGCACGGATGCGGCGCCGATCAAATTCCGTATCTCGCCCGATGTCGCCGTAAGTGTGTACCTTCCGCACATAATGAAGCTGCTTAGCCTTTATTTTTGGCGTTTTTCGCGCCTGAAGTCCCAGGGCGGAACAGGGCTCGGATCGACCCAAAGACCGACTCTCGCCCTTCTCGCGGCGAGTTCGGCATCGGCATATACCCCCTTTTCAGCAGGAGGCTACTCCTTGCTGTATTGGGTGTAGTGCCACGCCATTCCACGTTTGATCTGCTCAAGGTTCACATCGGTTCCCCCGACGCGGATGACCCCCACGAGCCTTCCGTATCTGTCCTTCGACCTGACCTCAACCTCGACATTCTTGTTGAATACCAAGTCGGAAAGCGAATCCTTTGCCCTCGCGCCAAAGTCTTGAGCCTTCTCCGGAGAATCGATGGTCGCAAGCCTGATTCGCAGATTCTCCCTTTGTTCGGTGAGCAGATTGACAGTGTCACCGTCTGAAACTCCGACAATACGTCCTGAGATAATTCTCGGATTCTGAGGAATCTCTGAGGATGAATCCGAATCAGAATTCTTGCGAGCGTCATTGCGATTGCGCTTTTCTGGTTGCAAGGTTTCAGTGGCCGGCTGAGACCCACTCCCTCTCAGATCAAGATCATCAGATTCCGCACAGCCAGAAACAATCACAACAAGCAGCAAGAGTGCGCAGACTGCATTTAGATGGCGAGGTGTTTTCATAAGCAAAGAGAGTTGACCGAAAGAGGCGTGGTCCCGACGATTGTAAAACAGGGGTGACGAATCGCAGGAATCTCAATTTGACTCAATCTTTATCGGCATTTCGCACCTAATAGACCTTTGACACCACCTGCCAAAACTAATAAACTCTTAATTTCGCCTATTCGCTAGAAAATTAGGCTATTTCGACTGTAAGGAGCCAAATACCTTGAGCAGCCAAAATTTTTTGTTTACCTCGGAATCGGTGACAGAAGGTCACCCAGACAAAATCGCTGATCAGATCTCTGATGCGATTCTTGATGCGATTCTCGCCCAGGACCCGACCGCACGCGTTGCATGCGAGTCACTAGTCACCACCGGACTTGCAGTCCTTGCGGGTGAAATCACCACAAGTGCCACGATCAACTTTCAGCAGATTGTGCGCGATACGATTCACGAAATCGGTTACAACGACGCCACTTTTGGATACGACAGCAACACCTGCGCAGTGCTCAATGCCCTCGGCACCCAGTCCCCCGACATCTCACAGGGTGTCGATACCGGTGGTGCGGGTGACCAGGGTCTGATGTTCGGATTCGCATGCGATGAGACTCCCGAACTCATGCCGCTACCGATACAGTTGGCGCACAATTTGACGAAGCGACTCTCCGATGCCAGACGCTCGGGCGAAATGCCTTACCTCAGGCCTGACGGTAAATCGCAGGTCACCATCGAATATCGAGACGGCAAGCCCCTCCGTGCCGAGGCGGTTGTCATTTCAACTCAGCACGCGGACAGCGTTTCAAACGAAACTCTTAGAGGAGACATTATGGAGAAGGTCATCAAGGCGACCGTTCCTGCACATCTCCTCGATTCAAATACAAAGTTCCATATCAATCCGACAGGCCGCTTCGTCATCGGTGGACCGATGGGCGACGCTGGTGTGACGGGCAGAAAAATCATCGTTGACACCTACGGCGGTTACGCCCCACACGGCGGTGGAGCATTTTCAGGAAAAGATCCGACGAAGGTGGATCGGTCCGCGGCATACATGGCGCGCTACATCGCCAAGAACATCGTCGCAGCGGGTCTTGCTGCGAAATGCACAGTTCAATTGGCATACGCCATCGGTGTTGCCGAACCCGTCTCGGTTCTTGTCGATACGCACGGTACTGGAACGGTTGATGAAGGTCGCCTTTCAGATATTGTGAGGAAGAATTTCGAACTTACTCCCGCGGGCATCATCAAAACGCTTAACCTGCGCCGACCGATTTTCAAGTCGACTGCAAGGTTCGGGCATTTTGGAAGGTCCGGCGATGGATTCACTTGGGAGCAGACTGACAAGGTCGAAGCGTTGAAGAAAGATTCTTCAAACGCCTAATCCTAAAATTGGGTTACAGAAAGGCGTTGCGTGAGAGCACCGCCTTTTCTTTTTAAAATCATGCAATACGACATCAAAGACATAAATCTGGCGCCTGAAGGGAAAATGCGCATTGAGTGGGCCGACCGCGAGATGCCAGTACTGCGGCTTATCCGTGAGCGATTCACCCAGGAAAAGCCACTTGCGGGATTGAAGCTCGTCGCTTGTGCGCACATCACGACCGAGACTGCGAATCTCGCGCGAACACTCCAGGCGGGCGGAGCCGAGGCGACTCTAATTGCCTCTAATCCCCTTTCGACTCAGGATGACGTGGCGGCCTCGCTTGTCGCAGATTGGGGCATTCCCGTCTTCGCCATCAAGGGAGAGTCGACCGAAACCTACATGAGCCATGTCCGCATGGCCCTCGATACGAATCCGAACATCATCATCGACGACGGTTCGGACGTTGTTGCGACGATGCTCAAAGAAAAAAAGGAACTCGCGAGCAGCATCATCGGAACGACTGAAGAGACGACGACCGGAATCGTCAGACTGCGGGCGATGCAGACCGCAGGCGTCCTTACCTTCCCATCAATCGCGGTCAACGACGCGCAGACCAAACATTTCTTTGACAACCGGTATGGCACTGGTCAATCAACGCTTGACGGAATTATCAGAGCGACGAACATCCTGCTTGCGGGCAAGACTTTCGTGGTCGTTGGCTACGGCTGGTGCGGAAAGGGCTGTGCGATGCGCGCGAGGGGGCTCGGAGCCAACGTGGTCGTGACTGAAATCGACCCAATCAAGGCAATTGAAGCCGTGATGGACGGGTTCCGAGTAATGCCGATGTCGGAGGCCGCAAAGGTCGGTGATTTCTTCGTGACAGTCACCGGGAACAGGCATGTCATCGACAAGAACCATTTCGAGTCGATGAAAGACGGCGCCATCGTTTGCAACTCGGGACACTTCGATTTGGAACTCAACCTTGGTTCCCTCCGTGAGATGTGTCACGCACCGGTTAGCAGACGCCCGTTCGTTGAGGAATACACTTTCAAATCAGGTGGCAAGAGCGTGATTGTCCTCGGAGAAGGTCGGTTGGTAAATCTTGCCGCCGCCGAAGGGCATCCGGCGAGTGTCATGGACATGTCGTTCGCAAACCAGGCCCTGTCAGCCGAATACCTGGTGAAGAACAAAGGCAAGCTCTCGGCGGGTGTGCATGTGCTTCCAGCGGAGGTTGACCAGGAGATTGCAAGCCTCAAACTCCGATCGCTAGGAGTGAACATCGACACGCTAACCCCTGAGATGCTCGAATACATGTCGAGCTGGGAAACGGGGACTTAAGCGCAATCTAAAATTGCTTCAAGAAACAACGCCCCTCACGGGGCGTTTTTCTATGTCTTGATTTTTGACGTGAGGAATAGGCCTAAGGCGCCGAACAGAATAATCGGTGACCATATCGCCGCAATCGGTCCGAGAAGACCTCCCTGTCCCGATTGCTCAAAGAAACTCGTTGCTCCGGTAAATACAAGCCAAATGCCGACCGCATATGAAACCACGAAGATATTCTTTCGACGACCAATTGATATCGCGAACGGAACACTGAAAAGAACCAGAATCAATGGGATGAATGGGGTCGCGAGTTTTCTATTGAGAGCAACTGATAGATTCCGTTTTTCGTTTTCGGATTCACTTGCCGCCGCATGCTGCCAGGTTTCGAACGAGTTCAGGTGAGAAGGCTTTTGATTCGCGTAACTGAACGGATGTTCCGCTTCTGCAATCGTAGATTCGTTGACGACTTCCCGATTTATCAAGCCATCACGGAAAGTCAGACGCTCCGCTGACCCTGAGATTTTCACGCGAGTGCCATCCCAAAGTCCGCTCGTGGCGCGATAAACGGCATTTATCCGTCCATCGATGCCGAACTCGTATGCATAAATCCCGCCGACGTCAGCCTCAACCCTGCCGCCAAGTTCGGGCGTGTCAAAGCTGTAGATCCGGTTGCCTGTTGCTGACCAGCTCCGATCGCCCGCGTTATGCGGAAGCCCCTTACTCCTCAAGGTGGTGCGCAGGGCGTCCTGCCGCTGATTGGTCTCGGGCAAAACGGTTTCCTGTAGGAAGAAATTAATAACACCCAGGCCAAGCACGAGCGCAAAGCATGGGGCAAGAACACGGTAGACGCTCATACCTGAGCCAATCCAGGTAACTATTTCATTCTGTCGCGACTTGATTACGAATGCTGCAACCGCAGCAATCATCAGTGCCGATGGCAGCAGTTGGGTGAAG
>CAXRBW010000028.1:0-5859 GCA_964228775.1 Pyrinomonadaceae bacterium
GATTCCCTCAGCGAGCGCTCGAGTGTTGTGCTCTGTGAGTCGAGGTACTCGCTGCTTGGGACCATGATTTCATCTGCCTCCTCGTCTGCCGTGAGACGTCCGAGCAAATTGTCCCTGATTTCCCGAGATCGAACATCGAGGGCGTCATCCGCAACATTGGTCAACACTCCACTCACGAAATCACTTCCCGCCCGATCACCGAAGACGAAAGTCCGACCCCTGCTCAACACAGTCACTCGGAATCCGTAAACGACCTCGCCCCCCTTGAAGCGTCCACGGACGGCTTTCGTTTCAATCTGCTCGATATCGACAAACTTCATTTCCGCATCACGCCTCGTCAGGCGACACCAGGGAGTGAAGACAAAACCCGTTCGGACGATTCCGCCTGGGCCGAGAGTGATGCGGTCGGTCAGAAGACCAATGAACGAAACAGCTGCAGTGGCCAGAAAAACTATTGCGAGAATGTCGGATTGAAAATAGAGGCAAAGTGCGCTGAAAAAAATAGCGGGAAGTATCGTGTCGATATAGAAGACGGGCCAGACCCTCACGGAGTGAGGCCTCTTGGCAGGAGCCGCGTCCTTGCCTTTCTTATCTTCTGAATCCATCAGAATTCAACTCTCCCATATCTTCTAGATGCTCAATCGGCTGCAAAATCCAGAACCAATAAAAATCCCGCAAAGACATCGGTCTCTGCGGGAATCTGATGTGTTCGGATTGTGCCTCAGAATCCGAGCGGCGAGAACTCCGCCTCGGGAATCTCTTTCGCCTTTTCGGGATTCAATTCTTTGACCTTTTCCTTTGAGTCCTTGGCGGTTTGGGTCTGGGCGATTGCTTTGCCATCGGCATCTTTGGCCTCCGCCGCAGATTTAGCGATATTGAAATACAACTCGACCGCCTCGTCCCTCTTTCCCTGCTTCTCAAGGATTCCGGCAATCTCAAAGTTGATCGAATCTTTTGAGATGACGGTGTTGTCATCACTTAAGACCTCACGATAGAGCGCCACCGCCTCATCTAGCCTCCCGTCGCCGACCTTTGTTTGGGCGAGTGCAAATTTGGCGAGCGAGCCGACTTCTCCTCCCGTCTTGCTGAGGGTTTCGAGCTCCTGCTGCGCGGTCGCGCGGTCAAATGAAAGCTTTGTTGTCGCAGCGAAATACTTGGCCTTTTCTCCGACGGCTCCGCCGTACTCGGATGCCACCGTTTCGAATTCCTTGACCGCGGCTTCAGCTCTCTCTCTTTCGGTTTTGAATGTCTTCTGTCCAGGAACGCCAAGTGAAAATTCGCTGACGGGAGATGAAGCGGTCTTCATCGCTTTGCCGAGTGCATTCTGAGCCGCGGCCTGTCTTCGATTCCAAAACGAAAGAGCGATTGCTCCGACGACGAGCACCAGCACTAGCAGTCCGACGATCTTGACGATCTGCCTGCCTTTTCCCTCAAGGGCACGGGCGAGGCCTGAAACCGCCTCGACACCTTTCTTCTGGAAAGGGTCGGTGTGAAATGTTCCGTCCTGCTTTTGACCTGCCGAGGAGGAACCCGGCTCTACACGTGATTTTCTTGACATTGTTTTTGATGTCGGCCCAACAGCCGCTCTCTGTTAAATCGTGCTGACACACCAACCCAACCAAAGGTATACAGGCGTCAGCAAAAACAACAATCTATCAAGAAACTCGAGAATCGGGCAAACCACAACGCCCGGATATGGCGCCAATTCATCTGTCGGTTGCCGACCCCACTTTCAAATTGTTATAGATATTTCATAGGTATTTTTATGAACGGCAAGGACTCAATCAACGAAAACATCGATTTCTTTCTCAAGACCGTGGGAGCGGGTGCGACGCAGCTCATGGATGCACTCGCGGAAAGGGTTTCGGGCAAGCCCGAGAATCTGCGTGACGGCACCGAGTTCGACCCGGTCATCCTTCCGCGTGATCTCTACGCTCACCACAATGTTCAGACGGAGTGGTGGTACTACACGGGGCACGGCAAGACGGCTTCAGGAAAAGAATTCGGATTTGAACTTGTGTTCTTCAAGCGAAGGACTGACGAGGACCGATTCAGCATCGTTCCGCTGCGTATGCTCGGTAATCCGATTTACTTCGCCCACTTCGCAGTGACTGATGTCGACGGAAAAAGATTCAGATACGCTCACCGCAAGAGTGCCAATGGTCCCGTCGACACGCCAGCATCGGCGAGCGAGTCGCATTTCTACTTAAACATCGGAGACTGGTCGCTGCGCGAATCGCAAGGTGCTCATGTTCTGCGCGCGACGGCATCAGGAATCAGCTTCGAGGCAAACCTCAAGCCTAAGAAGTCACCGATCTTGAACGGTAAGGCCAAGGACGGCGTCTCATACAAGGACGACGGTCAGGCGTCGCGTTACTTCGCTTACACGAGAATGGAAATGGAGGGCGATATCGCCATCGACGGAAACGTCGAGCACTTCACGGGTTCGGCTTGGATGGACCGTGAGTTCGGCACCTGGGCGCCGACCGAAAATCAGAAAGGTTGGGATTGGTTCTCTATCCAACTCGACAATGACACTGAACTGATGTGCTACCAGTTGAGAAATAGTGAGAACGGTGTCTCGCCTTATTCGAGTGGCACCTTCGTTGCCGCCGATGGAAACTTCGAACCCCTCGCTTGCGAGGACTTCAAAATCGAACCGACTGGCTACTGGAAGAGTCCGAACAGCGGTGCCACCTACCCGAGTGGATGGAGGGTGACCTCGACGAAACACCAGATCGATCTCGTCGTCACACCAGCGATGGAAGACCAGGAGCTCGACACGCGCGGAACGACGATGATCGTCTATTGGGAGGGAGCCTGCTCGGTCAAGGGCACCGCCGCAGGTAAAGACGTTGCAGGTCGTGCATATGTCGAACTGGTCGGATACGACAGGTCGCACGACAATCCGAATCTCGCCTACTTCCTGCTCGGAAATTCTTTTGAGGTTCCGAGGAAGAAAGCCTTCGGGTTCGGGCGCTGATTCGAAGAGAATCACTTTCCATCGAATATGCTCTTTGGCAGCGTCTCGCGTGAAGTCTGATTGCGATGCTGCCAACAATGTTCACCGCGCGAGCTGACGCGCCGCGTGCAGCGAGTTCCCTTTTTGGTCCGAACACCACAGACGAATTCGTCCGCGTTGACCTCGGTAGAAATCAAAGGCTTTTCTACTCCTGAAACTTCTGACTCCTTAACCACTTCGACTTGCGGAGAGGCTTTCGGGTCCGGATTACGACGCACAATCCGGTCACCCGAGAAATAGCCTCCGACGGCGAGGGTCACGCTGCCGAGTGCGATGAGCACTGCAGTTGCAGGGAGCCAGTCCTCGAATACGAATTCAGATTTGCAGATTGTACAGAACCTTCTGCTCGCCTTGAGGTCCCACTTTGAGACTTCAATCCGCTCACCGCAGTTGCAGCAATAGTTGGGTCTGAAAAACATTGGCACACTCCCTTTTCGAAAATTGGGATGTCGGAGCGCGCAAGAGAGGTTTACTAATCGGTCGGGCAGTATAAACTAGATTCAAGCGCCGATGACAAATTTTTTCGGTTTCCGCGCAACCGTTTCAGGAGCATAGGGCGTCTCAGCGGACATGGGTAAAAGACGGAACAATTTCATAGTAGCGTTGCTCGGACTAGTCCTTACCAGTGCTGTTCGAGCTCAGGACGATGATGTCATCAAAGTCGATTCGTCCGTCGTGAGGCTCAACGTGGGAGTAGTGGACCAACGAGGGACGCCGATAACAAATCTCTCGCGGGAAAGTTTTGCCGTCTATGAGAACGGTGTCAGGCAGAAGGTGGTTCGCTTTGAACCGACCGCCGCACCGTTCAGCGTCGTGATGCTCCTCGACATGAGTGGCTCAACACTCGGTTTTCGCGAGACCATCAGGCAATCTGCCTACCGATTCATAGATGCACTCGGACCGGACGACCGAGTTGCCGTCGTTGAATTCTATGACAAGGTGAATCTCCTCAATGACTTCACGACCAAGCGCGAGAGCATCGGGAATTCTATTCGCGCCGCCAACGGCCGGGGCAAGACCCAGCTTTACCGTGCGATTGAAACCGCGCTCGACCGACTAAAGAACGAAACGGGCAGACGCAAAGCCGTCATCGTCCTGACCGACGGTGTCGACACTCCGGCGCGGGAATCAGATCGTAGCGTCATCGACAAATCGACCGGCGGCGCCTCAGTGACCACTCTCGACGCCGAATCGAACTCGGCCCTCTCAAGAGTCCTTTCAAAGGCAGACAATCTCGGTGCGACGGTATTCTCAGTTGCGCTACCGACCGGAGACCCTTCGAAACTCGCCGACCCGACACCGACCCAGGTTGCCCTCTATGACGTCGCAAGGCGGAGACTACAACTGATATCCGACCGAACCGGCGGACGGCTTGATCCAATCAACCGACTTGAAGAGATGGGACGCATCTATGCCGAGGTCGCCGCAAGCGTCAGGGCGCTCTACACCATCGAGTACCAGTCCTCGGACGAGAAGCGCGATGGGAAATGGAGGAAGATCTCAATCGAAGTCGATAATCCGCAACTCGTCGTCAAGACCAAGCCCGGTTATTTCGCTAAATAAACCCTCAGCAGAGAGCAATCAAAAGCAGACTCGGTTTCCCTTCTTTGAAAATGGGTTGTGCGGGATTATCATTCCCCACCTATGAAGAAATCTCCCCTTTTCCTACTCTTCGTCCTTTTTCTTTTTTCAGGTTTCACTTCGGCTCAGCAGCTAACCGCGGCGGACTATGCCCGTGCAGAAAAAATGCTCGCGCAAGGCACGGCGCCGTTCATCGACCGAGCGGGTGTGCGACCGACCTTCCTCGAAGACGGCAGCTTTTGGTATCGCGTACTCACCCCAACGGGTAGTGAGTTCGTGCTCGTCAATCCGAAGACCGGAGAAAAGAAGATCGGTACTACTGCAGCCGAGATTGGCGTGAAGGGCGGAATGCCGGGAGGTTTCGCGGGAAGAATGGCTGGCGGCAACACGGTCAACTCGCCTGATGGAAAGAAAGCTGTCTTCATCAGGGATTGGAATCTCTGGGTAAAAGATCTGGTGACCGGAACCGAGACACAGCTCACGAAGGACGGTGTGAAAGACTTTGGTTACGCGACCGACAATGCGGGTTGGAGACATAGTGACAGACCGGTGGTCGCATGGTCACCCGACTCGAAAAAGGTCGCGACTTTCCAGCAGGATCAGCGACACCTCAACGACATGTACCTAGTCACGACCAATGTCGGGTCGCCGAAACTCGAAGCTTGGAAATACCCACTTCCGACCGATGCGGAGATAGCAAAGATCCACCGTGTGGTCATCGACGTCGAAGCCGCCAAAGTGGTCCGCTTCAATATGCCCCCTGATGACCACCGCTCGACCCTCTGTGACGACATCTCGTGTGGCGGAGACTTCACCGATGTCGAATGGGGAAAAGATTCGGCGACGGTCGCATTCGTCTCCTCAACTCGTGACCATAAGCAGGCGACGCTCCGTGTTGCGGATGCAGTGACGGGTGCTGTGCGCGACATCCACGTCGAGAAGGTCGCAACTCAGTATGAGTCGGGCAAAGGCGCAACGAACTGGAGGTACTTCCCAACCACGAACGAGTTCATCTGGTATTCAGAGAAGACAGATTGGGGACATATTTATCTGTACGATCTCAAAACCGGCGCACTCAAAAACGCTATCACCTCGGGCGAGTTTATCGTGACGCGCATAGTGCGCATCGATGAGAAGAGCAGAACCGTGTATTTCGAAGCCAACGGCAGAGAGAAAGGCCGCGATCCTTATTTCAGCCACTTCTACAGCGTCGGCTTCGATGGAAAAAACTTGAGGCTTCTGACCCCTGAGGCTGG
>CAXRBW010000029.1:0-4463 GCA_964228775.1 Pyrinomonadaceae bacterium
ACCCCGTGTATCTTGCAAGATCTCTTACGCCGCGCGCGGCGACAGAGGCAACGGTTTCAGTGTAGCCCGCACTCATCGTTCGCTCTATCTGGTAGAAAGAGCCGATACCGCCGTCGGGATCGAAGACTGAAAACTGCATCGGACCTGCCGCACCTTCTGAAAGTCTCAGCTCACCCCCGAGCACCATCGAGCGATTAATCCGTGTACGACCACGCACATCAGTTCTGAAGACATCGTAGCCAATGACCCCTGCTTCGGATGCAGACCTCCATGCGATGTTGACTCCCTGGCCGTCACTGAGTGCGGCGACCCGAAAAGACACTTCGGATGTTGTGACGGGGGGATCAAAGGTTGGAGGAATCGCCTGACGCAACCTCTGAGCTCTCGCCGGACCGCCCAATCCCGCCGCGAGCGAAAGCAGGGCGGCGACAAATGCTGTCTTGGCGATGAACGAGGTCGTTTTCATTCCTTCGAAACCAGTATTCCTATGCGGCCTGAGCCCACTTGATAAGGGCCCTTCCATGACTGAGTTTTACTATTCAAAAGATACAGTAACGGACACGTTGGTTGCAAAAACATTGCCATCTATGAAGACGCTCGGTCTCGGCCCCAACATTGGCTTCGGAACGGGCGGTTTTGTTTGCCTTTGCCAGACCTTGAAATTAGAATTGACGAACTTTAAAACCATGAACATCGTACGAAGAACGACCGCTCTCGCCGTCCTGTTTTCACTCTCTCTTTCATTGGCATTATTGCCTCGTGCCACATCGGCTGCATATCACGAGCCTGTCCGCGCACCGCACGCAATGGTGGCTGCACAACATGAACTCGCGTCTCAGATCGGAGTTGATGTGATGAAGCGTGGCGGCAATGCCGTCGATGCCGCCATCGCCGTCGCGCTCGCGCTTGCGGTCGTCTACCCCGAGGCCGGCAATCTCGGAGGCGGCGGATTCATGCTGATCCGTTTCGCCGATGGACGCACGACCGCAATCGATTACCGAGAGATGGCGCCCAAGGCCGCGACCCGTGATGTTTTCGTCGATAAGGACGGGAATCTCATCAAGGGCGAAGGCTCTTCTACCGTCGGGTACAGGGCCGCCGGAGTCCCAGGGACCCCTGCGGGCATGGATTTCGCATTCAGAAAGTATTCTTCGAAGAAATTGTCCTGGTCGGCACTGGTCGAACCAGCAAGGCTTCTTGCGCAAAACGGCTATGTCTTGAGCGATCGACTCGCAAAACTCTTCCGTTCCGCTGAGAAGGAACTTTCGCAGTACGGAGATTCGAAGAAGATCTTCCTCAATGGAGGAAAACTCTTCAACGAAGGTGATGTTCTCAAACAGCCCGAACTTGCCAAGACGCTCGGACGAATGCAGAGACTCGGAGCGAGGGAGTTCTACACTGGGCGCACCGCCGACCTCATTGCCGCTGACATGAAGGCGAACAACGGACTCATCACCAAAGAAGATCTTGCGAACTACTTCGTCAAGGAACGTGTTCCCTTGAAGGGCTCATATCGCGGACACGAGATAATCACCATGCCCCCACCGAGTTCGGGCGGCATAATCCTGCTTCAGATCTTGAAAATGCTCGAACAGCGCGAACCCGCAAAGCTTGCGCAGAATTCCGCAGAGCGATATCACCTCCTCGCGGAGATGATGCGGCGCGCCTTTGCTGACCGCTCCGAATACATGGGTGACCCCGACTTCTCGAAGATTCCCGTAAGTCAGCTGACGGATGTGAACTATGCCATCTCGCGCGCTGCGGATATCAGGGCCGACCGAGCAACGCCGAGTTCTGAAGTGAAGCCTGGGAACATCGTCTTCAACGAGAGCAATGACACGACCCATTTCACCATCGTGGACCCGCAAGGCAACGTCGTCTCCAACACCTACACCCTGAATGATCTGTATGGCTCCGGCGTGACTGCGAAGGGCACGGGGGTGCTGCTCAATGATGAGATGGATGATTTTGCCGCGCGACCCGGCAAGCCGAATCTCTTTGGACTTATTCAGGGCGAAAGGAACGCGGTTGGTGCTGGCAAAAGACCTCTCTCGTCGATGACCCCGACCATCGTCATGCGCAAGGACGGGTCGGTTTGGTTTGCGACCGGTGCCCGCGGAGGCCCGCGCATCCTGACCGCCGTGCTGCAGATCGTCATCAACATGATCGACTACAAGATGAACATCCAGGCGGCGATTGACGCGCCGCGAGTCCATCATCAATGGATGCCGGACGTTCTCAATTTAGAGTTCACGGGATTCTCTTCTGACACCGTGCGGATTCTCGAGGGCCTCGGCCACAAGGTCAACGAACGCGCCTATAACGCACAGGCCACCGGCATCGAGATCGAGGAGAAGACAGGTGTCAGGCTCGGTGCGAGGGATGCGCGTGGCGATGGTGCTGCCAAGGGATATTGACCGATGGCGGACACGGAGTTTCTCAAGTCTTTCGATTGCTCATTCCGTGAACTTCACGAGAGGTCTCTTCGGCTGCTCGCATCTGCACCCGAGGGCGACCTCTACACGAAACCGCGTGAACTGACACGGACGTTTGCAATGTTCTCGTTCGGGGAATTCATCTTGAGATCGGCGGCAGCAGTCGAACAGATGTCACTTGGGCTTACGAGAAAGCTATGGGACGACCCTTTTGAGTGGACGCTTCCCGAATCGCTTTCGACCAAGGATGCGGTCGCTGGATATCTAGCCGAGGTCGAGGCCGCTCGTACCGAGTGCTTCACGTTCCTTGCTGACGATAGCGTTCTTGAGAAGAAACTTCCCTCCCCTGAGAAGATACGTTCGATTTTCGAAATCCTGGTCGAAACACTTTCGAGGGCCGATCATTTCCAAGGCCGCGCGGCGGCGGTTCTCCAATATTTTTCTGACGAAAAAGTAGTGGCGCGTTAAAAGTCTTCCCCAACTCCGATCGATGACCATCTATTGTCCAAAATGCGGTGAGAAGCTCGGCGAAGAGTCTCGGTCGTCATGTTCGAAATGCGAAATCGACCTCAGTGAAGTTGGAAGCCTGCTCAAGAGCAGGAGCTCAGTTACCTTGCCTGGACCCAGAGGCCGGAGCCTCTCGTTCAAGAGAAGAGATGCCCGCATGATTCTCGGTCTTTGGTGGTCGACGGGCTGGATGGCGCCCGCGCTCTTCGCGGCTTTAGGAATTGATTCGATGGTTCCCGTCGCAGGAGTCGTTTGGATTGGGGGCGGCATCACACTCTCGATTCTCAAGTCTTATATGTTCTCCGGGGAGACGAACTTCAAGGTCATCGCCTCAAAAGATCCTCGCGCTGAACTTCCGGCGAAAAACGCTGGTGCACCGCCGCCCAAAGGAGATTGGCGCAATGTGGATTACGACAGCGATTGATTGACATGCTTTGGGTCACGCGTTCAGCTGCAAGGCTTTAATGCACTCTCTGATTCTGATATAGTCCTTCCAAAACCGACTCCCAAGGAGCTTTCCCATTTCATGAAACTTAGGTCATTCTTTTTCGCGATTATTTCCGTTTTCACAATCGTCACCATGGCGGGTGCCCAGTCGACACCCGACCGGAAGGATCTCTTCGAGAAGCTCGCAAAGGCGTCCAAATCAAAGAAGGTCGAGGACCGCGAAAAGGCATATCAATTGGGCAAGGAGTTCCTTGCAAAATTCGGAAAAGAAGACAGTGACGAGGTGCGCAAGGTCCGTGCATACGTGCTTAACATCAGCAAAGCCGTGCTTGATGACGCCATCACCCGTGGAGACGTCGTCGCCGCCTTTGGCGCTGGAGAATACGTCCTCGAATTCGAACCGAATAATCCAAACATTTTCATGGGTCTCGCTTTTGCAGGCTTTCAGAATCTTGCAAAGACTCAAGACAAATCATTCAACACCGACACTATCGATTACGATAAGTCCGCATTGAAGGAACTTGATGCGAATCAGAATCTCGCCTCTTATGCCCCGTTCAACACGAGAGACGAGGCGTTTGCGAACATGAATTACGTGCTCGGTTACATTTACATCGGCAGCGACATGCGACTTGCCGCTATCTATCTCCAGAAGGCCGTCTCGTTCGACTCAAAGCTTAAGTTGTCTGCCTTTCCGTACATGGTGATGGCGAGTTATTACGAAACCGCTTACAACAAACGGGCATCGGAAGCGAAACTCAAGACCGGACTCACCCAGGCTCAGATGGATGCCGAATTCAAAGTCCTCGATTCCCTTCTCGTACTGATGGTCGATGCCTATGCACGAACCGTGAAGGTCGCCGAAGCTGAGAACAATCCGGAACTAGCCACGTTTAGAAACACTTACACGACGCTCTATAAGTTCTGGAAGAAATCCGATGCCGGGTCCGACGCATTCCTCGCAAATGCGCTTTCGACTCCGATGCCGACGATCGAATAGCCGATGGAGGCAAAACGGCACTCCGAATTCAATGTCACTTCGAGCGTCACGGATGATGTCTGGCACCCGTCATC